>JAYFQW010000001.1 GCA_034926675.1 Clostridia bacterium
CCCCTCTCCCTCGAATCGCTCGACAACTTCCGACGCGACCGATCGGATCTCCTCGATGAACTCCTCCGAACCCTTTACGTACACGAAACCTCGAGAGACTATCTCTGGTCCGCCGACTACCATGCCCCTGCCGCGATCCACGGCAACGACTGCCATGAGGATTCCGTCTTCTGCAAGGAGTCTCCTGTCACGGAGCACCACATTCCCCACAGCTCCCACTGACAGCCCATCCACGAGCACATGCCCCGCGGCAACGCGCCCGGCGAGCTCGGCCGAGCCATCGGTGAACTGCATCACGTCGCCAATTTCCGGGATCATTATGCTGGATCTTGGGATCCCCAACTCCTGCGCGATCCGGGCGTGCTTCACAAGGTGGCGGTACTCGCCATGGATCGGGACAAAGTACTTGGGCCTGACCAGGTTTATCATGAGCTTAAGCTCTTCCTGGCTCGCGTGCCCTGATACGTGGAACCCCGAGAATGCCTCGTATATCACCTCGGCGCCCTGCTTGAACAGGCGGTTGATGGTGCTCCCGATCATCCGCTCGTTTCCAGGCACAGTGCTCGCTGAGATGATCACCGTGTCCCCAGGAACGATAGATATCTTCCTGTGATCCGACATGGCCATGCGAGTGAGAGCGGACATGGGCTCGCCCTGGCTCCCGGTAGTTATGACCACCGTCTTTGACGCAGGTACAGAGTCGAGGGCTTCCACCTCGACCAGCGTTCCGGGCTCCACGTGCAAATAGCCCAGCTCGCGAGCGATCCTCACGTTGTTCTCCATGCTGCGGCCCACGATGGCGACGCGGCGGCCAACCTCTGTGGCGGCATCGAGGACCTGCTGGATCCGCTCGATGTGGGATGCGAAGGTCGTAACGAATATCCTGGCCTTTGCGTCGCGGAAGGCGTCTCCGAAAAGCCGACCCACTACCCGTTCGGATAGAGTGTACCCAGGCCTGTCGGCGTTGGTGGAATCGGCGAGCATCGCAAGCACTCCGCGCTCTCCAAGCTCTGCAAAGCGTCGAAGGTTCATCACCCGACCGTCCACAGGTGTCTGGTCGATCTTGAAGTCACCAGTGTGAATGACGACCCCTGCTGGCGTCTCGAGGGCAAGGGCCACGCAGTCAGCGATGGAGTGGCTCACGTGGATGAACTCCACTCCGATGGATCCAACCTGCACCCGGTCGCCTGCCTCAACCACGTGCGCTCTGGAGTTGAGCTTCAGCCCGTGCTCCTTGAGCTTCAGGTCAACTAGGGCAAGAGTCAGCCTGGTGCCATACACTGGCACCTCGTTAAGGCGCTTCAGTACGTATGGAAGCGCGCCTATATGATCTTCGTGTCCGTGTGTCAATAGAATCGCCCGTACGCGGTCCTTGTTCTCCTCCAGATAGGTGACATCGGGTATGACAAGGTCGACTCCAAACATGTCCTCATCTGGGAACATCAATCCGCAGTCGATCACGACTATGTCCTGGCCATACTCAAGAACCATCATGTTCTTGCCGATCTCGCCAATTCCACCCAGAGGGATCAGCCGAACGGGTGTTGCTCCGGCGTTTGCCACTGTGTCGATTCGCACCTCGCAATTACTCGTTTCATACTCCGCTTACGCGGTTTCAATACCCGCTCCCCAGAGGGACGCGGCTATTGTTCAATGCAGTTTCGTTTAGCTCGCCAACGTTTCAGATTATACACGTACAGGCCTGTACCTTACAAGGACCAAAGCCCTTGCGATGCAGACCGAGCATCCGATAACCCGGCTGTCTCCCCCGTCGACCCACTGCGGAGCCTTCCGCCGCTGGGCTACGCCCCCAATAGTGACAGCGATTCCAGAACCGACCTGACCTGAGCACGTTCCCCATCGGCAGCCTCCACCAGAGGAGACCTGAGCCCGCCAACATCGCAGCCAATCAGCTTGAGCGCCGCTTTTATCGGGATCGGGTTGCTCGTGACGAAGATGACCCGGAAGAGCGGCAGCAGCCTCCTGTGAAGCTCTGCAGCACGCATCACATTGCCTGCGATGAACGAGGCAATCATATCCTGGATCTCCATCCCAGCCACATGCGACGCGACGCTCACGACGCCCTCTCCGCCGATGGACATGATTGGAATGGTCATGTTGTCGTCGCCGCTGTACACTGCGAACCCCTTGGGGGTCTTCTCCCGTATCTCAGCCACCTGTTCAAGATTCCCGGAGGCCTCTTTGAGAGCCACGATGTTCGCGAAATCACGTGCGAGCGCGATCATGGTGTCGGCAGAGATGTTGGACGCAGTCCTGCCTGGCACATTGTACACCATCAGCGGGAGCTTCGTGGCCTTTGCCACCTGAGAGAAATGCCTGTACAGCCCGGCCTGTGGAGGCTTGTTGTAGTATGGCGCCACAATCATCGCACCATCCACGCCTATGGCCTCCGCCTCTGCAGTAAGCTCAATCGTGACCCTCGTGTCATTTGTGCCAGTTCCCGCAATCACCAAGGCCTTTCCGCCAACCTCATCAACCACCGCTCGGAATAGGTCCAGTTTCTCCTGGTGAGTGAGGGTTGCTGCCTCGCCGGTTGAACCCGCCACGACGATCCCATCGGATCCGGTTTCCACAAGCCGCTTCGCGAGGGCGCGGGCCACATCTAGGTCAACCGACATGTCAGGCGCGAATGGTGTCACCATCGCGGTGAAAACCCGCGCAAATCTGCCGTTCTTCCTCAAGGCAATACCTCCCGATGTACAGGAATCCGCAGGAATTCCCAAATTGGCGCTCATCTCGAGAGCTCGAACTCTGCGTGCAAGGCCCTTGCCGCCCGCTCCATATCGGCCTCAGGCACGAGGCATGAGATGGAGTGGTGCGAGTCGGAAGTCTGCAGGATCCGGACACCTGTGTTGTGAAGAGCACGTACTACCTTCGACATGACGCCGGGAACCCCTCGCATGCCCGCTCCCACCACCGACACCTTAGCGCACCCAAGGTTCGCTTGCGCGGCAAGGCCTATGCCTCTGAGCGCCCCAATGGCATGATCGGCCTGTTTGGCTGCTACGATGAAAGCAATCCTCTCAGGGAAGACGCTGATCATGTCGACAGAGATGCATTCATCAGCAAGTGTAGTGAACACGTCGAGAACCCTGCCGGTGGAGTTGAAGTCGGCTTCAGCCAGGGTAACCTGAGCCATGCCTCCGAGGCATGTCACGCCTGAGATGAATCTATCCGGAACAGACACCGGAAGGCCCGGTTTGCTCGCCCCGTCGGTCACGAGGGTCCCACGGGCATCTGAGAAAGTGCTCCTTATGAGCAAGGGGATTCGGGACTGCATCGCGATCTCCACGGCACGCTGATGGACTACCTTTGCGCCAAGGTTAGCCATCTCCAGTAGATCAGCATATGCCATCGTCTCCTGGTACCTCGCCTCAGGCACGATCCTGGGATCAGCGGTCATTATCCCCTCTACATCGGTGAATATCTCTATCACATCTGCCTCGAGCACCGCGCCTAGCGCTGCGGCCGTAGTGTCGCTCCCTCCACGGCCTAGAGTGGTAATGTCCCCGGATTCGGTGGCGCCCTGGAAACCCGCTACCACGGCCACCTTGCCCTGGGCCAACGCCTCAAGGATGCGCTTCGGGTCGATCTTCCGGATTCGGGCGTCGCCAAAGGCATCGTCTGTGATGATTCCCGCCTGCCCGCCGGTGAGTGAGACGGCCGGACACCCGGCCGCCGCTAGCGCCGACACGAGCACGACTGAGGAGATGATCTCGCCGCAGGCTATGATCGCATCCTGCTCCCGGGGAGACATGTTGGCCCCTCCCCGCTCGGCCAGTTCGATCAGGGAATCCGTGGAATAGGGCGCAGGCTTGCGCCCCATCGCCGACACGACGGCAACAACATCATGGCCTCCAGACCGGGCCTCCAGTATCCTCGATACGACCCTGGCGCACGCATCCGGATTAGCCACAGATGTGCCGCCGAACTTCTGAACGATGATGCTCAAGGCCGTCACCTCTGCTTCCCATACAGGGCAAGGGCGATCTGGACGGCATTCGATGCTGCGCCCTTCCTGAGCTGATCCCCTACTATCCAGAGCCAGATCGCGTTCGGGGCAGACGGGTCTTCCCGAAGCCTGCCCACTTCGACTGGGTCGGCGCCAGAGGCATGGATCGGCATGGGGTAGCTGAAGTTGGCAGGGTCATCCACCAGCACTACACCTGGGGCTGACTGAAGAACCTGCCTGACCTGGTCAATCGGGGCGTGTTCCTTTGTCTGTACGTTCGCCGACACAGAATGCGACCGGAACACCGGAACCCTCACCGTGGTGGCGCTTATCTTCAAAGACTCGTCGCCCAGGATTTTCCTTGTCTCATCAACCGTCTTGTGCTCCTCCTTGGTGTACCCGTCCTCGAGGAATACATCCACTTGGGGCACGACATTGAAGGCAATCTGGTGATGCACAGGCGCTGTTCGGTAAGGCATGACCGACGGCTTTGGGTCCTCTCCCGCCAGGACCGATTCTGTCTCCTGCCGAAGCGCCTCCATGCCCCAGTGGCCCGCCCCGGATACTGCCTGGTATGTGGAGACTATCATCCTGCCGATTCCCCAGCGCCGGTGTATCGGGCCGACTGCCGTGACGGTGATGATGGTTGTGCAGTTCGGGTTGGCGATGATTCCAATGTGGGACTTGGCGGCATCCATGTTGACCTCTGGGATTATGAGTGGGACAGTGGGATCCATCCGAAACGCACTGGAATTGTCGATTACCAGGGCTCCGCGCCTAACGGCCTCAGGCGCGAGTTCTCGGCTCACCGATGCTCCCGCCGAGAAGAAGGCCACATCGACGCCGCGAAACAGCTCGGGCGCGGCCTCTGCCACGGTAAGGTCGCCCAAGGGCGTGGACACGACAGTTCCTGAAGAACGCGCCGACGACATCAGAGTCATGGTCGAGACTGGCAGGCCTAGCTCGAATATGGCCGAGATCATCTCTCGTCCCACTGCACCTGTTGCCCCGACGACTGCAACATTGAGCATATATATCAACTCCCGCGGTGTGTATAAACAAGTTTACTTTGCTATCGGTCACAGGATTCCTGCTGCCCGACACGGGCATCACGCCATTTTTCGATCAGCATCGGCTGAGCCTGCCTGCCGGAGAGCGCCTCCTCGATGGTCTTCTCCATCTCGTTCATCCGCGCCACAAGAGATGTGGGTTTCCCAACGGGATCATCCTGCCCGTATGGTATGAAGAACACGTTTCTCCGAGCAAGCAGCGTTCCTATGTGGCGTGCGCACCCCGAGAGCCCGTCATTGGTGGATACTCCAATCACCAGGGGCCTTCCGTTACGCAGGTGCGCCTTCGCCGCCATCAGGACCGGAGAGTCCGTGATGGCCAGAGCCAGTTTAGCCAGGGTGTTGCCAGTGCATGGAGCAATCACGAGGCAGTCGAGAAGTCGCTTGGGCCCGATCGGCTCAGCCTGGGCTATAGTCTCTATTGTGCGGTTTCCGGTGAGTTTCTCGATCCTGTCCCGAATATCCTGCGCACGTCCGAACCGGGTGTCGGTGCGCGCAACCGACTCCGACATGATCGGGACTACCGACGCGCCCTCAGCCACCAGGCTCTCAATCTCCGGAAGGACCTCAGGGATGGTGCAGTGCGAGCCTGTGAGTGCGATCCCGATGCATTTGCCTTCGAGGGTCATCCGGCGACACCTCCAGTGGTCACCCACTACAGCGTGCGGCAGGCACTGATCCGCTGCCGCCGTTCGCAGTATATGGCTGGAGACACGCCGGTGTGTATGTCCGCCGACGGCCAGCGCCTGCTGATGAGGCGCGAGCGCGTCGACCTCTTCTTTATAGGGCCTAATCCATCAGCGAGTCAAGCCCAAGCACGACCATATCCGAGAGCATCACTCGCCTGATGGCTAGCAGGACCCCGGGCATGAACGAATCACGCCCCATGGAGTCGTGCCTGATGGTAAGGACCTGCCCGGGTCCGCCGAATATCACTTCCTGATGAGCTACAAGCCCGGGCAACCGCACTGAATGGATTGGCACTCCCTCAACTTCCACCCCACGCACGGCACTATCTCGCGCCCGGGCGCCAACTGCGTCGCCTCGACCGGAAGCCACCTCATGCGCGGTGGCCACAGAGGTGCCAGAGGGGAAATCCACCTTCCCGTCATGGTGCAGTTCGATTATCTCGCATGCAGGCATGTACTTGGCGGCTGCCCTCGCGAAGCGCATCATCAGGACCGCCCCGAGGGCGAAGTTCGGCACGATTGCACCCGCGACACGTTCCTTCGTTGCCTCATTCATCAGATCGCTGATCGCCTCTGGCCCCAGACCCGAGGTGCCTACCACGAACCTCACGTGATTCGCGATGGCAGTCATAGTGTTCTCCTGTGCTGCCCGCGCAATGGTGAAATCGACCATTACGTCAGGACGGCAGTCCCGAAGTGCGCCGTCGAGATCATCCCGAATCTCGACCCCGAGTGGGCCGACTCCAGCGACGACCCCTGCATCCTGCTTCACGAGGGAACGGTCTACCGCGCCTGCCAGTTCCATGCCTTCTGCTCTGACCACTGCGCGAACTACCTCTCGTCCCATTCGCCCAGCGGCGCCAGTTACCAGTACTCTTGGGTTGGACCCCATGGGCCAGACGCCCCCTTCCGTTATCCTATATGATAACACGGGCAGAAGGGCCGGTCGACGGCATGTGCTTAACACACACGTCGCGACCGGCCCGGACGCGCTTCCTGGCTACTGTGTTAGCCCTTGCCTAGTGAGTCTCCACATCGGACGCGCCGAAATCCCGCATTGTCTTCGCAGCAAGATCCACCTTATCGCCTGATGTGTCGACCACCGCAAGTATCTGCCCTTCACGCACCTTGCCCTCGTAGTACTTCCCTCGCTCGGCCGGGATCCCCATGTCAACCAGCCCACCGACGAGCCCTCCGCCTACCGCTCCAGTGAGGGTCGCAGCGAGCGGCCCTGCCGCCACTATTGGCCCGAGCCCCGGAATAGCCAGCGCGCCAAGACCAGCCAGAAGGCCTGTCACTCCTCCGAGGACCCCGCCGGTGGCTGTTCCGCCCATTGCAGCACCTGCATTGGACATCGTAGCGCCGCCACCCTGCTGGCCCTCTTTTCCGCCTCCGCCTCCGCCTCCGCTTTCACCTTTGGCAACCACGGATATCCTGTCCTGCGCGAGCCCGGAATCGCGCAACCGCCTGATGCAGGATTCAGCGTTATTGCGAGATGAGAAAGTGCCGATTACCCTGGACATCACTCAACCTCCTTGAAACGGAAACACTTGAACCCTGTGACTAGTGTCTCCAGGAGGTGTGAGTTCATTCCCGAGTTGGGATTCTCTCCTTCACCCTGAGGAACTGGACAATGAGCTTGTCAAGCTGGCCAGAGACAGCGTACGCTCTGCCAGACGCACATGCCGTCCCCTCCTTGATCACAATGTCGTGGAGTTCAGCGCGAAGAGCCTCGATATCCTGTCGGAGCAAGTCAAGTCGCTCCTCGATTGCCTCATCCATGGTGGGTTTTCGCACCTTCCTTCGGCGATCAGCCGGTGTGCCCGAATCCGCCATCTCCGCGTGCAGTCTCATCAAGCGACTCCGCCTCGGAGAGTTCCGCTCTTGTCACAGGCGCTATCACCAACTGAGCGATGCGGTCGCCGTGTCGGACAAAGAACTCCTCCTCGCCCAGATTTATGAGAACCACCGCGATCTCCCCGCGGTAGTCGGAATCTATGGTCCCCGGCGAATTGAGAACTGTCACGCCGCGCTTCGCCGCGAGTCCGCTCCTCGGGCGGACCTGTCCTTCATACCCTGGAGGCAGCGCTATGCGCCAGCCAGTGGGAACAAGACCACGGGCGCCTGGGGCGATGCTGACTTCCCCATCAAGGCAGGCCCGAAGATCGAGCCCAGAAGCCGACTCCGTCATGTAGCAGGGCAGCTCGGCACGGGGCTTCCCTGCACAGCGCATAACCTTCACAGCCAGGCGGCCTGCGGATCCGCCGCTCTGGGCAGGCTCTTCCGTATGCATGAGATCTCCTCCTTTGCTCCGGCGCCGGAAGGACGCCTCGGCTGTGATTCGTCTTGTTTGCCGCAACTCCTGCGAGAACTGCGAAATACATCGTACTATGGAAACCGAATCCATACTGCCCCCTATTTGCTTGAAGGATTTGCGAGTGAGGACTCGAAATCTGCATCTAGCTGCGCTGCGGCATATGAACCAGGAAACCACGGACGTCCATGGAGGGGAGGGAACCAAGTGCAGCCTAACGCAACCGCAACAGCTCTCGTCGTGCTCCTGTATCTAGCAAGTTCTCTAGCAGGCACTCACACTAGTAAGACGGGCTCCCAGGTCCCCACGCCGCCTGGCGTCCACACAACACAATCCACCCCCCAAGCACGAAACGACGCAGTCGAGGACATGGCAGGCCGCAGCGCAGCCGTCTCCGGCACGGCCAACGTCCGTTCAGGCCCTGGAACCAACTACCCGAAGATCGCGTCGCTGCCGAAAAACAGCCCACTGCACCTTCTGAGCGAGGTCAATGGATGGTGTCAGGTGAGCCTTCCATCTGGAGGGTATGGGTGGATCGCGCGGCGCCTGCTTACCCTCGGTCCTGACCCGAGCGGCAGCGAATCCGCCTCACGCGGCAGAGACGTCGTCGGTTACTACACTGTGGACTATCCTGGCGACAGGTCTTCATACAATGTAGTGCGCACCTACTCAGGCGCTCTCACAGCCATCGCGCCATTCTCCTTTTCGGTGGACCATGTTGGCAACATCGATGGGCAACACAGTGCAGAGGCACAGGAACTTGCAGCCTCCAGAGGCCTTACGAACCTTGCTTTGGTTCACAATCTCCGCGGGGATTCATTCAACCGCTCGGAGATCTCAGCGATGCTAAACTCCAAAGCAGCCAGGAAACGAGCGGCGGAGGGCATCCTCACCGTTTTGAAGACTCACCACTACGACGGTGTGAACATCGACTTCGAAAACGTTCCTCCGTCAGATCGGGCAGTGCTTACCCAGTTCATGCAGGAGCTTCACGCGAGTCTGTCCCCGCTTGGGTACAAGGTCACCATGTCTGCGCCTGCGAAGCATAGCGATTCCCCCAAGTCTTCATGGATCGGGGCTTTCGACTATTACCAGCTGGGCAGGGCAGTCGACCAGTTCATGATCATGACGTACGATGAACACACGTCTGGAACACCGGCAGGTCCAGTTGCATCGCTTCCGTGGGTCGAACGCGTGGTCAAATACGCAACCACCCAGATTCCGAAGGGGAAGATCCTCCTCGGGGTGGCCGCTTACGGATATGACTGGAACACCGCGACCAACCGGGCCAGGGCGCTGACCTACTCGAAGGCCATCTCGACTGCGGCGAAACACGGCAAGAAAGTGCTGTGGGATAACAAAGCGAAAACCCCCTACTTCCGCTACACGTCGGCTGGCGTCTCGCGGGAAGTGTGGTTCGAAAGCGCGGATAGCCTCAGCGCCAAGCTGGATATCGTGAAGAAGTACGACCTCGGAGGAATCGCCATCTGGAGACTGGGCCAAGAGGACACAGAATACTGGAAACTTATCAAGACCGAGCTGATCAGATAGACCACATAGCGAAAAACCCGCTCCCGCGGTCACCTGCTATCCATCGGCTTGCCCATTGGCAGCAACTCTGAGACCGTAACCGCCCGGTATCCCTTGTCCGATAGTGTAGCGAGGACGGCAGGGAGGGCCCGGGCGGTGGGCTCGGTAGGATGAACGAGTATGATGTTCCCGCCAGCCAGCCTTCGCTGCGACCTCTCCAGGATCAGTGTGGGCTCGGGCCGCTGCCAGTCGATGGTGTCGACTGTCCACATCACCGTGGTATAGCCAAGCCTCGCCGCAGCTGCCACGATCTTCTGGTTCACCTCTCCGTAGGGCGGGGCGAAGAGAACGGTTCTTACTCCAGTCAGCTCCCTGATGAGATCCTCGTTCTTCGTGATCAGCGCCGCAAGCTCCGAATCCGACAGCAGCTCGGGATGTGGATGCTCGTATCCGTGGTTCGCCAGTTCGTGCCCTTCTGCTGCTATCCTCTGCGTGAGCTCTGGGAACTTCCTCACCCACGTGCCAGTCAGGAAGAACGTAGACTTGGCGCCTGCGGAGGCCAGGGAGTCCAGTATTCCCGGAAGGCACTCCTCACCCCACGCCACATTGAACGCAAGGGCCACGGCTGGTTCATTCGTCTGCACCCCGTACACCGCTTTGAGCATCTGCGCGGTCACTGAAGGCTGAACGAGGCGCGTGAGCAGGCTCACCTCTTCGCCTCGCTTCGCCTCCATGACAATCTGCACTGTCCTATCCACGTCCACTGAGATCCCCGGTTCTTCAGGAATGATGTCTCCGGTCTCACTGTGATACATGGCCTCCACGGGCTGCCTTTCCACCCGCGCGGCCGTGGCCAGGACCACATCCCGCACTTCGCTTCCGAAGAGCCCTCCCACCTGCACCCCTTGGACAGTCACTCCGGACCTGGCCCCGTGAGCGAACCTCCTGAAGCGAGGCATCCAAAGAGCAAGGCACACCCCGAGGATGGCAAGGACGATCCCAGTAGAGATGAGAACCACGGTCCGGCGCCTGATTGTTATGAACACCAACTCCCCATCCCTCCCTCCGTCGCTCTCGGCAGCCCCGACCGGCGGGGCGGCAACGTCCCCGGCTTGCTCGGCGCAGGGGCAGGAACAGGAGTAGAATCGCGCTCTGGTGCGCCTGGCACAGGCGGCGCCCCACTCCTCACCGGCCTCTGCTCACCTGTGTTGCGGTCAACGTAGGTCTCACCAGCAAGCAGGAGTTCGGATACTGGAATCACGGTGTATCCACCGGCCTTGAGGTCTCCGAGGATTAGCTCCAACGCCTCCACGGTATGCTTGCCGGCATTGTGGAAGAGCACCACTGCGCCTGGGTGGACTTTCGACATTACTCTGTGGCGTATCTGGGCAGCCCCTATGTCCTTCCAGTCAAGTGAGTCCACACTCCACTGAATGGTCCTGCATCCGCACTCCTCCGCCAGAGCGATCACCGGGTTGCTGTAGTCGCCGAACGGCGGCCGGAACAGTTTGGGACGCACCCCAGTCAGCAGAGCGATGGCCTTTTGAGTCCTCTCCACCTCCTCTCTGATCTTCTCCGGGGGCAACGCGCTCATATGGGGGTGAGTCCAGGAATGGTTTCCGACCTCGTGCCCGCGCTCAGCAATCGCCTTCACCTTGTCGGGAAATGATTGGATCCAGTTTCCAGCTACAAAGAAGGTCACGTGCACTCTGTGGCGGTCGAACAGGTCGAGCAGAGCCAGGGTCTTGTCATCTCCCCACGTGGCGTCCACAGTGATGGCAACCGCCTTATCCTCTCGCGCCACCTTGTATACGGGAACGAGCCTGCCGCTGGTCCCACTTGTAACTGCGGCGATCACGCACCGGCCAACGCTCGCCGCTGTTTCACTCACAATCGCCAGGATCGCCGCCAGCGCCAGAATCACGATCCCAACGGCGATAAGGATCTTTCGCTTACTGACAACGTATATGAATACCACGGACATCCTCCCCTCGTGGCTCGATTGCCCGTAGTACATATGGCGGAAACCGATGGTATAGACTATGAGAGGGCAGCGGGCAATGCTCTCAGATGGAAGCGGCTGTGGGCGACGGCTCACTGGCGCGACGGCTCACTGGCGCGACGGAGGAATCCATCCCGCCAGGCGCGTGCATACCAGGTCTGTTGACCCGACCACCATTTCGCACTTGGGAAGTGCGGAGATGAAGTGACGCCCGTAGAATCGCTGAGAAGTCCGGGAATCGAGCACTATCACCGCCCCTCGATCAGTCGAGTTTCTGATGAGGCGGCCGAAACCCTGTTTGAACCTTAAGACTGCGGAAGGCAGCGTGAACTCCCTGAATGCATCGCCGCCGTTTGCCCGAATGCGCTCGATTCTGGCCTCGATCACAGGATGAGTTGGCACCGCGAACGGAAGCCTCGGAATTACGACACATGAGAGTGCCTCACCGGGCACATCTACACCCTCCCAGAAGGAGTCGGTTCCGAACAGCACTGACCGGGTATCATCGCGGAACTCGGTGAGAAGGGCGTGCCTCTGCTTTTCACCCTGCCGCAACAGGCGTATTCCACGGTCCCGGAAGAACTGCTCCATCCCACGGGATATGCGATCAAGCAGCCTGTACGAAGTGAACAGGACGAAAGCCCGGCCATCCGATGCATCGAGCACATGGGACACCGCTTTCGCCAGCGGTTCCTCCCAGTTGGCGCTGTCAGGAGCTGGCAGGTCATTCGCTACGCCCAGCAGCACCTGTTTCTCGAAATCGAACGGCGACGGTACGACCATCTCCCGGACGCGGCCAGACTCGGCGCAGTCCAGGCCCAGATCATGCCTGATGTACTCGAAGCTCTGCCCAACCGCCAGGGTGGCAGATGTGAACACCACCGATTCCTGCCCGGCGAGGAGGTGGTTTGCGATCTCCCGTCCACCCTCTATCGGCGCCGCCACGACCCGGACATTCGACCGGAGCCCAGTGCCAGAGCAATCGATCCAGTAGACATATTCAGGGGATGCAGAAGACATGGCAAATTCCAGGGAAGCGGCGTACTCTCGAATGCGGCCGGCATATGCCGACAGCTCCAGCCTCTCCGAGTACTCGTCATCTCCCTGGTCGGCTTCGGCGCCTTCGTCAGCGTCATCGGCGCCGAGCTCCTTCACCAGCCTGGCCAGGATCTCGGCCAGCTCCTTGAGGGAGGAGACCAATCGCTCGTGCGCAGGCCAGAGCGTTCGATCCCATTCATCGGACTCCCTGACCGCATCAGTGACGCGAAGGATCCTATCGGCGCCCTCGCCGGGGACACGGGACAGCATCTGCCTGGCGATTTCGAAAAACATCTCGCTGGCCTCACGAGTGCGGATCGCCGCCGGCATCGCCTCTGAGTCCAGTATGTCGGCACAGACCCTCGCCATGGCCTGGTTGGCTTGATCCGCCCACGGACCCCACGACCCAAGCAGATGTCCGCGGAGGCCCACCAATGCACCGAAGTCGAGGGACGTGGAGGAGCGGGATCGCTCCTTGCGGTACACGGCGTTTAGAAGCCGGACTAGGCTCAGTCGGGACGCCATGCGTCCGAAATACTCCGATGCCACAGCCGCAGCATTGTGGGCTTCATCGACAACCACTGCGCGGTACGGAGGCAGCAGGCCACGCTGTGCATCACCGCCACTATCTCCCCTGATGGAGCAGTCAGCGAAGAGGATGTGGTGGTTAACCACCAGGATCTCTGCTTTCTCCATCCCGCTTCGGGCCTTGTAGAGGAAGCACTCAGAAAAGAACTGGCATCGGCTGTGAGGGCACATGTCCGCCTCGCAGCTCACGAGTTCCCACACCTCCGCCTCTGGAGCGAAATCCATGTCGGAGCGGTCGCCGGTCTCCGTGTTCCGCGCCCAGGAAGCAATCCGAGCGAACTCGTCTCGCTGCTCCGGTTCGAGCATAGGCTCGGATTCGGCATTCAGACGAACAAACTTGCGCATGCAGAGGTAGTTGCCCCTACCCTTCACCAGCATGGCATGGATCGGTTCTCCTAGGGCCAGAGATAGGCCTGGGATATCCTTGTAGATCAGCTGCTCCTGCAGGTTGATGGTGTTGGTGGAGATCACCACGCGGATCTCATTCCGCTTGGCCCAGAGGAAGGCGGGAACCAGATAGGCGAGGGATTTTCCAGTGCCGGTGCCCGCTTCCACCACCAGATACGCGGCGTCGGAGAAGGCCTGGGACACTGACAGGGACATCTCCGCCTGTCCGGCTCTCGCTTCATAGCCATCGAACTTGGCAGCCAAAGGCCCGCTTGATGAGAAGATGTGCCGGATATCCGCGGGATCGATAATGATCGATCCCGACTCATTTGCGAGCGGATCGGTGACTGGACGAATTCGGTCGACAGCATTGTCCACTATCCAGAATCCGATCCCTCTGGCGCCTAGGGCGGCAGCCACGGAAATGTCGGCGTCTGATGGCATAAGCTTGCCAGATGGGTGATTGTGCATGACCACCTGCCCTCGGATCAGGGTAGGATCTACCACCGGAGCTGCATTCATGTTCCCCACGGCGAGGATCGAGATCTCCACCACGACGAAATCCCGATCACATCGCCCAACGGCGAACACCTCAGCGCCGCCCGCCTCCTCAATGGCGCGGCGCAGCTTTTCCACAGCATCGGAGGTAATGTAGTTGGCCACGGCCCCAACAGGCTCGGCTTTCAATCTTGCTCCTCCTCATCTGTGTGAGGTTCGGCACATGACCTGATCGCAGCGAGGTCACGCTCTTGATCTGCTGGTGAATCCACTGGAGTTTCGAGAATAAACGGCAGATCGTGAAGTGACGGATGCACTATGAGGTTGCGAAATCCGGCAAAGCCGATGAAGCCTTCCCCGATGTGTTCGTGGCGGTCTCTGTGCGAACCCAGAGCTCCCTTGGAATCGTTGGCATGTATCACGACCAGTCGCTCAATGCCCACTGCTCTATCGAGCTCATCAAGCAAGGCGTCGATTCCTGCGGTCGATGTGACGTCGTAGCCTGCCCCAAATGCGTGGCAGGTGTCGAAGCACATGTCGATGGAACCACGTGCATCCGCCAGTTCGACTATGTGTGCAAGCTCTGTGAAAGATGAGCCAACCTCTGTGCCGCTGCCCGACATATTCTCAAGACACAGCCGCACAGATGCGCTGGTCTCCAGGTAGGCCCGGTCGATCGCGCGAGCCACTCGCTCTCCCGACGCTGCCGGCCCTGCTCCCATGTGGTGCCCGGGGTGCATCACTACGTACTGTGCGCCAAGGATGTCGGCGCGGGAAAGCTCCTGGGCAAGAGCCGCCACTGAGCGCTCGTAGGTCTCGTCCTCGGGTGAAGCAACGTTGATGAGGTAGTTCGTGTGGATGACGATGGGGGCGAGTCGTGCCGCTCCAACCGCATCGCGGAAGGCAAGGCCGTCCTCCTCCAGGATGGGCTTGCTTCTCAGTGTGCGAGGGCTTCTGCTGAACATCTGAACAGCGTCACACCCGAGTTCCACTGCCCTCCGAGCTGTGCTTTCGAAGCCGTCAGATATGGAAAGATGAATACCGAAGCGCGGCATGTGCTGCATCCCTTCCTTCCCTGGGGTGTGGATGGTCTTCTCCTATTCTACATGTGAACACGGTACGTAAACAAGCAGGGGCGACCGGCCGAACCCAAGGCGTGGCCCGCCCCCGCTGTCTCATGCCGCGCCGGTTATGGCCGAGTAGTCCAGGGATACACCATCTGGACTTCAGCTTGCCTACGCGCGCCAGCGTCGTAGTTGCTGAGAGTCTGCTCCTGGCTGTGACCGACTGGGACGAGCATGTCGATGACATTGGGGTCGAATACGCCGTTGTCGCCTCCACCGAACCGCCACTCCGCCGCCTGCTCCATGACCTCGCGGACCCTCAGGTTTCCCTGGGACGGGTAGCCCTCCTGTCCGAGGACGAACACCTGAAATCCCCACCCTGGCTCGGGCGTACCGACTATCGACTTGGGAACTGTGATCGACACCACGTTGTTGATAGGATCGACGCTGGCAGTGATCCCACCGACCTCAGAGCCGTCTGCCGAGAACACCCTCTGATGCCATCCCTCTATCCAGATTGCGTAATCCCAGGCGCTCTCGGCCGCAAAACTCACCCTTCTTCCGCCCAGCGCCTCAGTGAGTCCGGATCCTATCGTATGATCGGTGTCGATGTATATGTCGATGGTCTGCACCGAGAGGCCAATGCCAGACTTCCACGGGTTTACGATCTTGCCTGCGAGACCCACGTTCAGGGTCAGCTCATCTCCGCCATCGATGCACTCAAAGGAGGTCAGGTCAAATGCGCCGGGCGTGAACACAGCATTCATCGGGTAGGCGTACGTCCCTGGCCCATGATCATCTCCCTCGGGATCGCTGATGCGGAACAGGCTGACGCCACTACCCACGATCGGCGCCATGAAGTCAGCAGGGCCGGAAGCGGGGATCACGTCGACGTTCCTTCCCCCGCGCGTCGCCACCACTGCAAGCACCGCCGTGTCGGCGCTGCTGATGCCGAGCGCTGCGAAGGGAACCGATACCTCCAGTGCTTCTCCCACTCCGGCTGTTTGGAGCTCGCACACATCCTCCCAGGCTCCATCGCCTAGAGCAAGAGCGAGCCTAGCCGTGACCGGTCCGTTCTCGACCACCTGCTTGAAATCCACCATTATCTCAGCTCCCAAAGGGAATCCGAGCACCGTTCCGTCCGGTGCGTCTCCCGCTCCCGCGAACTTCGGGAGCGGATTAGCTTCCGACCGGCGCGGGATGCTCACATACAGAGCGATCTGCGCATCGCTTCCGTACAGACAAGCGATGTTCTCATCGGTCATGACCCGCACATACAGGTTCTCAGCGTCCACTCCAACCCGCAGGGATCTGAGGAGTTGCTCACCTCTGTCGCCACGAAGCAGTGCGGCAGTCTCTTTGGCATAGAGGGCGGACTTATCCCACTCTCCCCAGTCGATGCGCCCATCCATGGATGGATCTTCCATCAGGCCGGAGAGCCTCTCCTCTGCTGGCGCCGGCTTCTTCGGGATGATCGGTATGTATAGATATCCCGGGACTGGAAGACCCAAGCAGCTATAGACATTCCGCAGATGAACCCTAAAGAGCTCATCGAAGGCCTCGTCGTTCCCTGATGATTGATCAGCCCCGTACCACCAGAACCAGTCAGACCCTTCCGCAGCGAGAAGCTCGTCGAAGGCCCTGCCCACCTGCCCCTCAGGGGGTTCGCACAGGGGAGCGATGGCCGTGTCCAGGGCCTCGCGCGCCTCATATAGGTAGTCCCATGCTCGGTTCTCCTCGGCCTCCCCTATCCACGTTTCCAGGTTGTCGGCTATCCATGAACCGGTGTGCAGTACGGGTATACGCAGAGTCGCAGGGTGCTCCGCAAGATACTCCTCAACAGTCACCGCCTTGAGATCCGGGTCGGAGTTCAGCGCCGAGTACATGGCGTGCAGAAACTCCTTGCCATCGTTTGCGTAGTACTCCCAGCAGTTCTCGCCATCTAGAGCGATAGTCACTAGGTGAGGCCCTGGGCAGTCTGCCAGGCTCTGACGCACACTCCTCAGATAATCGAGGAGATCCCGGGCAGCGCTGCGGCCGGGCATCCCTGAATAGCTGAATCCGATCTTGTCCGAAAGGACAGCATCCCGGAACAGGATAGTGACCTGCTTCCCGTTTTGCTCCACCACATATGGTCGATATAACAGTTCCGGGCGGACGACGTTCCCGGCGCCATCGCGGAGGGCTACACCGAGGGATCTGGCAAGCACTCCTTCGCTTGATGCCATCCAGCTGAAGCCGGCATCGTGGACGAGGTCAATGAGTTCCTGCCCTACTGCCTGTTCCGAAGGCCACAGACCCCGTGGCTCAGTGCCGAAGTGTTCCCTGTATGATGCAACAGCCTTGGCGAGATGGGCCTCCACATCCTCAGGATGCCGAAACGAGCTCTGCGGAAGATCAAGCTTTGGGCTTGAGATCCTGGCAAGGCAGTTGTCGAGAAGCAGGGGCATGATCGGATGGTAAAACGGCGCGGCAGTGACCTCGATCTGCCCGGTACGCTGCATCTCTCGATATAGCGGGACGGTATCCTTCACGATCTCGATGTGCTTTGCCAGCACCATTAGCTTGTCGGCCTCGGTGAAACCCCTGGCCTTGTCCACCAGATATCCCATCCGCAGGTCGGAATCGACGAAGTCAGGGTCGAGCCAGGCAAGGTTGAACCATGTTTGCAGGTCCAGAAAGTCCTGCTCGGTGTAGGCTTCGATCGCCTGCGCAATCGACTCATCGCTTACCGATGCACCACGCTTTTGGAGGAGTTCCCAGTATCGAGGATGCCTCTTGATGATGTTGTCCCAATTCGCGTCGAAGAAACGCCTGAGTATGAAGTTCTTGTCATCAGTGGTGAGCTCAGAAGCCGGCTTCTCCGTGAGCATCTGCTGGATATCCTTCGCCCCGGCAGCGTACTCGTC
This sequence comes from Clostridia bacterium, assembly GCA_034926675.1. Taxonomy (NCBI): domain Bacteria; kingdom Bacillati; phylum Bacillota; class Clostridia; species Clostridia bacterium. The sequence goes on from JAYFQW010000001.1 coordinate 18,063, forward strand.
CAGCTGCTGGAGGAGCGATGGAACCAGGTTGAACGCGACATGCACGTTAGGGTAATCCTTCAGCATCGCAGCCATGTCGTAGTAGTCCTTGGCTGCGTGCAGACGGACCCAGGGCATCATGTATGTTCCAGTGGCGGTATTCTTGTAGAAAGGCTGGTGATTGTGCCAAACAAGGGCCACGTACAACGGTTCTCTCGCTGCGGCGCACGCCTGCGCGGGACCGATAGCCCAGATCACGATGAGAGCTGCCGCGATGATACGCACGACAAGCATATTCCTGCCATGGCTCATGGCCACGCCTCCCCGCCCCAACAAGATGGGGTAATAGGTGAGTACCCTCCATGTGCATTCGCCCCTCAGGGTGGTTGGTCCTCCATAAGCGGACAGGAAAACGGCGGCGGAACGCACACGGCGCGGGCATGGTGCAACCCGCCGCAATCGCGATGCAGCCTGATTGGTCAGCCGCGCCTCGGCCCACCCCAACGTCTGTGGAAGAGTACGAGGCTGACGGCGAGAGGGCCATCATCACCGACGGCCCACCCCAACGTCTGTGGAAGAGCATACATGCAGACGGCACGCCCTGCAGAAGCCTACCTCTTGGCTCTCAGCCCATCAAGGGTTTCCTTGGCGCCTGGAGCCACCTTGAAGAAGCCTTGAAGCTGTTCGCACCCGTACTCAGAGCAAGACCCGCAGTTCGCCAGCTCTCTCTTCGTGGTGCATGCCCTGATCCCACAGTCGGAGCAGTAGGCGTACACCCTTCCACTCGTAGCCGTGCAGCCATCGCAGTTGATGTCATCCTTTGTGATGTTTCCGCCAAACTGCTTCACCCACTGCTGAGCGACCCTCTCCCGCATTGCGTCATCATCTGCCTGAGTCGCGATGTAAGCAGGGCAATCAGTGCACACGAGACCACAGCAACCTACTATCCTGTCCATGTTCGACATTCCTCCCTTCCGATCCGTGCCTGGAACATATGTTCTATGCGCCGCCAGCAATTCCTTCTCCTGGCGCAAGGTATTTCCTCGTTGAAACGTTGGCGGGCGCCGCCGGCGACCACTCACCCGAGCAAGTGCATCGGTGGTCCCCGCCGCCCGTGACTGCACGCCCGAACAAGCGCCGAAGCATACGAGGTAGGCGGAGCCGCCGCGCCGCCTTTCCCTTATGTCCAGCTACGTGCGTTGTGCCCGCCGCGGGCATCGTCGCACCGAGAACCTGCCGCCGATCCACTGGCCGCATTCAGTCACGCCTCGGCGGCATGCCTCATAGGTCCGGGCGGACTTTCTCATTTTTGAGCGCGAGACGCCGCAAAACACTCACGGGTGAGAATATACACCCGCCGTTTCACTCAAAATTGAGAATCGCGGCCCCGATCCCGGCCCCGCCGCCCGCGACTGCTCACCCGAACAAGCACAAGAGCACATAAGGTAGGCGGCGCACCCGCGCCGCCATTCCTTTATGTCCAACTACGCGGTTATGCCAGGTCCGGGAGTGGCCAGTGCGTGATCACTGGGGCTAGGCGACTCAAGGCTGCCGGGAGCGTTTCCGGGGCGTTTCGGGCTCCAAAACTCCCCGTGGGAATGCGATGTGGGGGCCAGTCTGGGTAAAAGGCGTCCATCTTCAGCGGGAAGCTGAGCGCCCTGCGCCCAGCCTGGGCTCGCATACCCCGGCCGGTATGCGAAAGCCAGACCCGAAATGCAAGCTGAAGGTGATCACCGTGTGCAACTCGAGCCTAAGAATCGAAAAAAGTCGCCCGGTTAAGCAGGAATACTCACATCACTGGCGAAATGTGAAACCGCTATCATATGCAAACGCTTACATATCGCAGGCCCGCTGATATCGGACGCGAGGAGGTGAGCTGGAATGTCCACTATCTATGAGATTGCCAGGATGGTCGGAGTCTCCACGGCCACTGTCTCGAGGGCGCTGTCCAGCAGAGGCTACGTTCGAAAGGATCTCAAGGAGAGGATCCTGCAAGTTGCTCGCGAAATGGATTATATGCCAAACTCGTTCGCTCGCGGACTTGTGACCAAACAGAGCCACATTCTTGGTCTCATCATGCCCGACATATGCAACCCGTTCTTTCCTGCCGTCGCCCGAGGTGTTGAAGATGTTGCGAGTGAGAACGGGTACAATGTGGTGCTGTGCAACACGGACGGAAGCCGAGCAAAGGAAAATGACTACATAAGCGTGTTGCGCAGCCAGCAGACCGACGGGGTTATCTTTACCACGTCTCAGGTCAGCTCACGCCATGTGAAGGCGCTAATCGAGGCGGGCATTCCCGTGGTACTAGCCGACAGGCGCCTGGATATCGAGTGCGACATTGTTGTGGTCGACAACGTTGAAGGGGCCTATCAGATGACTCGCCATCTGCTCGAGATGGGCCACACCAGGATCGGCATCATCACCGGACCCATGGGAGTAGCCACTAGCGCCGAAAGGATAGAAGGCCACAGGAGAGCTCTCGTGGAGGCGGGCGTCGAGATCTGCGACGATCTAGTGATGGAAGGCGACTATCGACAGCCCAGTGGGCATGAACGGGCCCTGGAGTTTCTGCGTATGCCCAGCCCGCCCACAGCGGTGTTTGCATGCAACGATCTCATGGCGGTCGGGGCGCTGTCTGCGATCGAGGAAGCAGGCCTTATGGTTCCAAATGATGTCGCAGTCGTCGGGTTTGACGATATCGCCATCGCTTCAGCTGTGAAACCTCGCCTGAGCACGATGGCTCAGCCCATGTACGAGATCGGCGCCATAGCAAGCAGGATGCTGATTGGCCGCATCAAGAGTCCGACCAAACCCTATCAGACTGTAGTACTCCAACCCCAGTTGGTTATCAGGGAATCAAGCATCATGAGGGCACGTACATCCTAGCAGAAGCGGCTGGATCTCCGATCGGCGCGGCGTTTCGGCACACAGAACGGCGTAGTTGCAGGGAGTTGTGAACATGCAGCCAGCGATAGTAGTTGTGGGTAGTTTGAATATGGACATGCGTTTCGGCGTGGTGCGACTGCCGGCGCCGGGCGAAACGACCAGTGCTCGTTGCGCCGAGCGTTCTCCAGGCGGAAAAGGCGCTAACCAGGCCATCGCAGCGTCCCGCTTGGGTGCTCTGGTAGCCATGGTGGGCCGGGTGGGTGTGGATTCCCAAGGCGACGAACTGCTGGAGAGCCTGAGCGAGGCCGGTGTGTGCGTGGACCATATCGTGCGCGACGCGCATGCTGCCAGCGGAATGGCTTTCATTACCGTTGATGAAGACGGTCGAAATGTGATAGTAGTCTGGTCGGGCGCCAATGGCAGGCTTTCCGAGGATGACCTGAAGGCCGCGGAGAACGTCATTTCTCGCGCTGGGGCGCTGGTTGTTCAGTTCGAGACCCCCATGCCGACTGTGAAGGCGGCCTTGAATGCTGCAAAGCGCCACGGCGTGCTCACGATATGCAACCCGGCGCCTGCGCAGGATGTTGGCGCCGATCTTCTATCGCAGGTAGATATCCTCATGCCCAATGAAATTGAGGCGTCACTGATGGCCAATGTGCATGTGGCGGATGCACCAGGGGCGATTCGAGCGGCCGAAGTCCTTCGGACACGTGCAGCGTCGAGAGTCGTGGTCACGATGGGGGCAGAGGGGGCAGTGTACGTGGGGCCAGAAGGCAAGTGGCACTGTCCAGCGTTTCGCGTTAAGAGCGTTGACACAACCGGAGCGGGGGACGCGTTTGTCGCGGGCTTCGCGGCGTCATGGCTTGCGAAACCGGATCCATGGGAGAGCTTGCGGTACGCGTGTGCAGTCGGAGCCCTGGCCACTACTACTCCGGGGGCGCAATCGCCGGCCATATCTCGCGGTTGTGTAGAGAGACTGCTCCAGGCTTCATGTTAGGCGCGAAGCGCGGGGCCTAGGAGGTGAGATATCGAAGGCCATCGGCTACAAGCAACGCAGCTATTCACTCACACTGTTGCAGTCATCGATGCAGTGAAACACGAAGCGTCTGATATCAAGACATGGGAGGACTGAGTGCAGAAATGACGACGAAAAGCTCGTGGCTCAAGTCAATACTATGCACGCTCGTAGTTGCGATCATGGCACTAGCGCCGATGGCGACCGGTGCGGCTAGCGCCCCGGTGACGATTCGTTTCTGGATCGAACAGACCCAAGACGAGGCAATGAAGCAGATGGGGGAATGGTTCGAGCAGTTCAACAAGAGCCAGAAAGAGGTAAGAGTTGAACTCAGGAACGTAGGCTCTGGGGATGAGTATCTTCAGGCAGTGCGCGCGGCTCTTGCATCCGGTTCCGATATCGATCTCTTCAGGCTGTTCGGGCCGAGCACGATGCCTCCGTTCGCGGATGCGGGGCTTCTGCTAGACCTCACCCCATATTCCACCAAGTACAACTGGAAAGACAAGCTGTTTGCCTACGCTTTGGAGAGCCACACCTACAAGGGAAAGCTGTTCGCATTCCCAGGCAACCCTGAGACCCTTCTCCTGTACTACAACAAGACGCAATTCGACAAGCGAGGCTGGAAGGTCCCAACGAACTGGGACGAGCTATGCAAGACCTGTGAGAACATCCAGAAGGCAAATTACATCCCGATCGCCTTCGGGACCCGTGGGTTCACTCCGGCGAACGAGTGGTGGCTATCTGTCGTGTTCAACTCCGCCGCAGGACCCGAGAACGTGTACAAAGCGCTAACGGGGCAGATACCCTGGACATCAGCTCCATTCGTTGACTCCATCAACAAGCTGAAGTTCATGTGGGACAAGGGCTGGATCATGAACAAGCAGATGTATGATGTGTCGAACGATGACGCCATAGCCATCTGGGGCGCCCAGAAGGCCTTGATGATGATGGATGGAAGCTGGGGCGTTAAGTACGCTCCCACATACGCCAGAGACTTCGAGTGGGCGCTTGTTCCGTTCCCGTCAATGGGCGCCCCGAAGGCCACCTTGCCGCTAGCGCTTGGCTTTACGGTCGGAGTCAGCTCTAGGACTAAGCACCCCGACGCTGTCGCCCAGTTCCTGAACTGGCTCACTGAGAATCCAAAGAGCGCTGTGGAGTACGGCATCAAGTCCAACCTGGAGTTCTGGCTGCCTCTGAAGAAAGGCACTCCGGATCTGCTTCCTGCCACAACCGCCCCGAAGACTGGGGACATGTACAGGGCAATCTACGAGGCCGAGTCCACCGGACGGTTTGGCTATGCAACCTGGACTTTCTGGTCACCCGAAACCCAGCTGTATATGTACGAGAATCTTCCTCGTGTGCTGCTCGACATGATGTCGACTGAAGACTACCTGAAGGAAGCCCAGTCCATATTCGCAAAGGAGCTTGCAAAGGGCAAGGTTCCTCCTGTGCCCAAGCCTGCCAAGTAGAAGAACGGCGCGTGTGGATGTAGTTGAGGAGGCGCGGCAGCAGAGAACCGAAACCACTGTAGGGCGCTGCCGCGCCCTCAAACGAAGGAGCTGTCTTCTGATGAACAAGCGCAGACTCAGCAAGAAGGTACAGGCCGCGCTGTTTTGCGCGCCGGCCGTCGTTCTGCTGATAGTGGTCATAGGAATACCTTCAGCGGCGAGCCTGGCGATGTCGGTTTTCGACTGGGATGGCCTGAGCAAGCCCACATTCGTTGGTCTTCATAACTTCTGGGAGATCATCGCCGAGGATAAAGTGTTCAAGATCGGCCTTGTGAACAACATTAAGTGGACGATGATCTTCATGGTGATTCCCATCCTTCTTGGATTGGGCATTGCCTTCGCGTTGGCCTCGGTAAGGAGACTGCGTCTCCTTTACATGACCATCCTATTCATACCGGTTGTGCTTTCCCGCGTTGTCGTGGCTAGATTGTGGGGATGGATCTTCAATCCGTTCTTCGGAATCAACCTGCTGTTTGAGAGGCTCGGATGGGCGTCTTTGAGCCAGTCGTGGCTGGGAAACCCGAAAATCGCGCTGTATTCCTTAGCTTTTGTGGACAATTGGACATGGTGGGGGTTCGTGATGGTCATCTTCCTCGCCGCCATACAGCAGATAGACCCTGCATACTATGAGGCTGCTGTCATCGATGGGGCGAGTCCATTTCAGAAGTTCAAGTTCATCACGATACCGCTGGTTCGGTCGACGCTCAACTTCATACTGCTGTTGACAGCCGTGTGGTCGCTTTCTGCGTTTGACTTCAGCTACATCATGACCCAAGGTGGTCCGGGACACGCTACCGAGATGATGTCGACATGGATATACAAACAGGGAATCCTGAACTTCAGAGCCGGCTACGCGAGTGCCATGTCAGTGCTTCTTCTGGCTTTCTCGGTAATCGTCATAGTCGTGTTCTCTGCGGTTAGGAGGGACTAGAAATGGAGAGGATTTCGAAACGACGAAGTGACTTCCGACATCAGCTTTTCCTTCACCTGGTGTTGGTGGTTGCCTGCCTGTACGTCCTGACTCCCCTGTTCTATCTGGTCGTGAACTCGTTCAAGGACAACTACGAGGTAATCATATCGCCGTTTGCGTTGCCTTCCGCTCCTACGTTGGAAAACTACAAGAAGGCCTGGACCACGGGCGGGCTGGCGGCTTCCATGCTAAACACAGTCCTCGTTGTCGCGGTGTCGACTGCTGCTCTCGCTGTAGTATCGTGCATGATGTCCTACGGCATGGCATTCATGGGACTCCGGACTGCGCCCCTGTGGTCCGCTATCCTGATGCTGGTCATGCAGGTCCCTTTGCACATGTACATCGTGCCGCTTTTCGTGATGTGGAAGCGCTTGGGGCTGGTCAACAACCCGCTGGGAATAATCCTGATCTATAGCGCGGTGTATGTTCCATTCTCCGTGCTCTTCCTGAACTCGCAGTTTGCCTCCATCCCAAAGGAGATAATCGAAGCGGCTGAGATTGATGGCTGCTCATATGTGGGCACGTTGACGCGAGTGGTCGTGCCGATAATGCGACCGGCGCTGGTGACATTGACCCTTATCAACGCGAAGTGGGTATGGAACGAATTCACATTCTCGATGACGTTTCTCCAAGAACCCGCATTCCAAACAGTTACCGCGCGGTACCTGCAGTTCAGCGCGAGGTTCGTTGCTGACTATGCTGTTACTGGGGCGGGGGCGGTAATCAGCGTTCTTCCGATTGTACTGGTTTATCTGCTGTTGCAGAGAAGGTTCATCGAAGGGATGACTTCAGGAAGCGTGAAAGGCTAGCAATTGGCAAAGGAAGTGGCGCGAATGAACCATGCAGAGTCGCAGGCGGCTGAGATGTGGCAGGACATAATGACCTACAGCCGCACTGTTGAAAACCGAGTTATCGAAGGTATCGATGCCCTAGAGAAACAGGGATACGACGTGTCAGAGGCGCGGGCGCTGGTTCCTGAGGGCTGGGCGGCGTTCAACGGCAAGGACTACTGGCATCTTCAGAAGGTAATCGCAATGATCTGGGAGGCTCTGCGCAGGGCGCCCAAGATGGTGAACGATGATCACAAGCCGGACACCTGGGAAGAACTCAAGCGCAGCTGGACGGCTGCTGTGCCCACCTTGGGGTACGATGTGAGCGAGGGAAATGCGGAGTACCGCAACAAGGTGTATGGGGCCTGGTATGGCAAGTGCATCGGCTGCGCATTGGGAGACCCGAACGCAGGATGGTCCAGCGAGAAGGTTCGCAAGAACCGCGGCAAGGTCACTGATTATCTCCAGAAGCCTGATACGCGCAACGATGATATCAACTACCAGATTATCGTCTTGCACTGCATCGATGAGCACGGCGTCGAGTTCACCAGCAGGGATCTGGGCTACGAATGGGTCGGCCACCTGGATCTCGATATGACGTACACTGCAGAACGGCAGGCGCTGGAGAACCTCCACAGGGGGCTTATCCCGCCATATTCGGCCCGGGAGAACAACCCATTCAGCGATTGGATCGGGGCTCAGATGCGCGGTGAAGTGCATGGATTGATCGCGCCTGGACGGCCTGACGTCGCAGCTGAGCTTGCGTACAGAGACGCCATCATCTCCCATGTCAAAGAGGGAGTGTACGGCGAGGTCTTCAACTCCGTCATGGTGAGCCTGGCATTTGTCACCTCTGACATCAACGAGATCATACAGCGCGCACTGGGATACGTGCCTCGCAACAGCGAATTCGCATCAGTCATCAGATCCACGGTTGCGAAGTGCAAGGAGCATGCTCATTGGGAGGATGTGCTCCAGTGGATCAACGAGACCTATGGAGATCTGCACTGGATCCACACTCTTCCGAACGCTGCCATCGTGGTGATGAGTCTGCTCTGCGGAGGCGGAGACTTCAGTGAGAGCGTGCTGATCTCAGCTAGCTGCGGATGGGACTGCGATTGCAGCACTGGACAGGTGGGCGCCACTATGGGAACCATTATCGGTGAGAAGAACATCCCAGCAAGGTGGAAGGAGCCTATTGCGGATCGGCTGGATACTGATGTAGTCGGGTTCAGCACCATTCAGCTGCCCAAGCTTACTGACTGGACGTGCGGTGTTGGCAGAAGGATAGCTAGGGAATACAAGGAGAAGGGACTCTAATGCACGTTTGCCTCGATGGAAGAAACCTATGTATAGGGGACGCGGTTGCGGTGGCCAGAGAGGGAGCCCAAGTGTCCCTTGCCCCTGATGCCCGGCTCAGGATATGTGAGTCGTCCGCGCATGTGGATGAACTCCTGGGCGGGAAAAGACCTGTGTATGGAGTGACGACCGGCTTCGGCAAGTTCGCAGATGTCGTGATATCCCCTGAAGACTCAGCGGTCTTGCAGCGCAATCTGCTGCTCTCCCACGCCTGTGGGGTTGGGGACCTGTTGCCGGACGAGGTGGTGCGGGCAGTGCTTCTGCTCCGCGCGAATGCGCTTGCGTACGGATGCTCCGGCGCCAGGGCGGAGGTCGTGGAAACTCTCATCGCCATGCTCAATGCGGGTGTGCACCCGGCGGCGCCATCTCAGGGGTCTGTGGGGGCCAGCGGCGACCTGGCGCCACTGGCCCACACTATGCTTGTGCTGATTGGCGAGGGCGTCGCGCGTTACAGGGGCGAGACGCTTCCGGGCGCAGAGGCGATGGCGCGGGCGGGCATTCCAACGATCATGCTGCGCGCCAAGGAGGGTTTGGCCCTCATAAACGGCACTCAGGTCATGACGGCTATTGGGGCCCTGGCAGTGCACGATGTCACGATGTTGGCCAGGGTGGCGGACATCGCCGCTGCGATGGCCACGGAGGCTCTTCGAGGAACGACGGCTGCATTGGATCCCAGAGTGCATGCGGTGCGGCCACACCCAGGTCAGGCAGCGTCTGCTCGCAATATGTTGCGGCTGATCGAGGGGAGCGAAATCCGCGAATCACACAGGAACTGCCCGAAGGTGCAGGACGCGTACTCGCTCCGGTGCGCACCACAGGTGCACGGGGCTGCCCGGGACGCCATCGGATACGCGAGGCGGGCCGTGGAGACGGAGATGAACTCCGCCACCGACAACCCACTCATTTTCATGGACAACGGCGATGTGATCTCCGGTGGCAATTTCCATGGGGAACCCATTGCAATGGCTATGGACTTCCTGGGCATTGCTGCTTCAGAGCTGGGGAGCATAGCGGAGCGACGCACGGAGAGGATGGTCAACCCGCAGCTTTCGGGGTTGCCGCCCTTCCTCACCGAACATGGTGGGCTGAACTCTGGGATGATGATAGCGCAGTACACTGCAGCCGCCCTGGCATCGGAGGACAAGATACTGGCGTCGCCCGCAGTGGTCGATTCGATACCCACCTCTGGCAACCAGGAAGACCATGTGAGCATGGGAACAATCGCCGCACGCAAGGCCAGGCGGATTGCAGAGAATGTCACAAGCATACTAGCAATTGAGATAATGTGCTCTGCACAGGGCATGGACTTCGTTGCTCCTCTGAGGCCGGGGGCCGGCACTGGGGCGGCCTACAGAGCTGTGCGGGACGCCGTGGAGCATCTTGAGCATGACCGAGTGCTGGCGGACGACATCGCGAGCCTGCGCGAGCTAGTGAGGTCGGGCGCGCTGCTGCGTGCCGTGGAGCGCGCAGTGGGGCCTCTCGAGTGACCGCAGGTTCGGCGTTCGGCGGCGGCAGGCTGCACAGATACACAACTGGAGGGATCACCGCATGCCAAGAGTCATAACAGCCCCGCGCGGGACTGAGATCTCGTGCAAAGGGTGGCAGCAAGAAGCAGCGCTGCGGATGCTGATGAACAATCTGGACCCAGAGGTCGCGGAGCGACCCGAGGATCTGGTGGTGTATGGCGGCAGGGGCAAGGCTGCCCGGAACTGGGCGGCGTTTGACGCCATCGTTGAGTCCCTCAGAAACCTGGAGTCTGACGAAACCCTTCTGGTCCAGTCAGGCAAGCCAGTGGCGGTATTTCGCACCCATCCAGATGGCCCGCGCGTGCTGATCTCCAACTCTATGCTCGTTCCGCACTGGGCCACCTGGGAGAAGTTCTGGGAACTCGAGGCCATGGGTCTCACGATGTACGGCCAGATGACTGCGGGCAGCTGGATATACATTGGCGCCCAGGGCATTCTGCAGGGCGCCTTTGAAACGCTCGCTGCAGCGGCGCGCCGGCATTTCGGCGGAAGCCTCAAGGGCAGGCTTGTGCTCACAGCTGGGCTCGGGGGCATGGGCGGAGCCCAGCCGCTTGCCGCTATATTCAACGATGGCGTAGTCATCGCGGTCGAGGTGGATAGGTCCAGGATTGATAGGCGGATCGCGACCGGCTATTGCGAGATGGTCACCGACAGCATCGACGAAGCCATCGAGCTTGCCCGGGAGGCACAGGAGAAGGGCATTCCCAGATCCATTGCGCTGCTAGGCAATGCGGCGGAAACGCACGCGGAGTTCGTCAGGCGCGGTGTCATACCAGACCTGGTTACCGACCAGACTTCAGCCCACGACCCGCTCAACGGCTATGTGCCAGCGGGCCTCACCTTGGAGCAGGCGACTGAGCTGCGCAAGACAGACCCGAAGGATTACATTCGCAGATCCCGAGAGTCGATGGCTGCACAGGTCCGGGCAATGCTGGAGATGATGGATCGCGGCGCCGTCGTGTTCGACTATGGCAACAATCTGCGTCAGGCAGCGTTTGACGAGGGCGTGGGTCGCGCTTTCGACTACCCTGGTTTCGTGTCGGCCTACGTGCGGCCGCTGTTCTGCGAAGGGAAGGGACCGTTCAGGTGGGTTGCCCTGTCGGGCGATCCGGAGGACATCTGGGTGACAGACGAGGTCATCATGAAGGAGTTTGCCTACGATGAGCACCTGGTGCACTGGATTCAGATGGCTCACGATCGGGTGACGTTTCAGGGACTGCCGTCGCGCATATGCTGGCTCGGCTACGGAGAACGCGCCCGGTTTGGCCTGATAATCAACGACCTTGTGGCGAAGGGGAAGATCAAGGCGCCGATTGTTATCGGTCGCGACCACCTGGACTGCGGTTCGGTGGCCTCGCCCAACCGCGAGACTGAGGGCATGAGAGACGGCTCCGACGCCATCGCCGACTGGCCGGTGCTTAATGCGCTGCTCAATGCGGTAAACGGCGCCACGTGGGTGTCCTTCCATCACGGCGGCGGAGTGGGGATCGGGTATTCGCTCCATGCAGGCATGGTCGTGCTGGCCGACGGGACGGAGGCCGCAGCAAACAGGCTGCAACGGGTGCTCACTTGTGATCCAGGCATTGGAGTAGTGCGTCACGCGGATGCAGGCTACGAGGAGGCGCAGGCCTTCGCTCGCAGTCACGGGATCAAGATTCCACACGTGCGATAGCGCCCTTCCAGTCACCACTCACTGAACGCCTCGTTCACGCCGGCCCTCGCCTACGCCCGAGCTCCGCGCGGAGGCTGGCAAGAGGTATCCCGAGTGCGGCTAGGGCAACCAGGGAATGGTACACAAGGTCGGCGAGTTCGGAGACCACCTCGATCGGGTCACTGTTCTTGGATGCGATCATGAACTCGCCGGACTCCTCTCCCACTTTTCGGAGAACCCGATCGATGCCCGCCTGGAGCAAGCGAGAGGTGTAAGAGGCATCGGAAGGGTTGGCCTTTCTGTCGAGTATCACCGCGTAGAGTTCGTCGAACACATCTCCGCTTCCCGAGGCGGGCTCTTCGCTTACGGTGGCTGCTGGGAGCGTCCTATGGAAGCAAGTGTACGTTCCCTCGTGACAGGCCGGTCCCGCCGGGCACACCCTGAGCAGGATCGTGTCATAGTCGCAGTCCACAAGAATGCCCGCAACCTGCTGCGTGTTGCCTGATGTGGCTCCCTTTTCCCACAGGCAATTGCGGGATCTGCTCCAGAACCAGGCGCGCCCTGTTTCGCAGGTGAGGCGAAGCGCTTCACGGTTCATGTAGGCCAACATCAGCACCGCTTCGGTGCTTGCATCCTGAACAACCGCGGGGATGAGCCCATCCTCCGAGAATCGAAGACGGTCTTGTGATATTTCTTCTGTGTTGTACATGGTTTCGCCCTCCAAGTGCCGAAGCGGACGGCGCACAGCGCACCGCGAGACGCGCGCCGCGTTTTCGGTGGTCATGCTGTCACTGCCGTGTTGGCACACCGTTCTCGCGGAGATGCTCCTTGATCTGGTGGATGGTGAGTATCCCCAGATGGAGGACTGACGCCGCCAGGGCGGCCGAGGCGCCTCCATCCGTGAGAACGCGCACGAAATCCTCAAGTGATCCCGCTCCTCCAGATGCCACCACGGGCACTCCGGCTGCGTCTGCCACGGCGCGGGTGAGAGCGATGTCATAGCCTGATCTGGCGCCATCTGCCATGATCGAGGTCAGAAGTATCTCTCCAGCTCCCAAAAGCGCGCCTCTTGCCGCCCATTCCACCGCGTCGATGCCTGTGCGGGTGCGGCCGCCGTTGATGCATACCTCCCAGCCACGGCCGTTGAGGCTCTCAGTTGCATCGATGGCCAGAACAACCTTGTCACCGCCGAAGGCCTCTACAGTGCGTGCGATCAGATCCGGGTCTGAGACAGCCGCCGTATTCATCGATACCTTTGAGGCGCCTGCACCAAGGACGTCGGCCGCATCCTCCACCGATGCTATTCCTCCGCCCACCGTGAGCGGGACTGTGGCCCGCAGAGCTACCTTACGCACCTCATCAATGGCGGTCTTGCGCCTTTCGCCGGACGCGGATATGTCGAGGAACGCGAGCTCGTCCGCGCCTGACTCCGAGTAGCGGGCCGCCAGTTCAGCAGGGTTCCCGATGTCGCGAATCCCCTCGAAGTGCACTCCTTTCACCACACGCCCGCGATTGAAATCGAGGCAGGCCACGATTCGTCTGGCGCTGTCGGTCATGCCCATGCTCACGCCTCCTCAGTCCTCATTCCTGTCATTGTATCCGAACACTGCACCCATGAGTTGTCTACTACGCTCTGGACCTCGCGCAGCGCATCTCGGAGAGACAGCAAGCCCGTGTACAGCGCCTGCCCGATGATCATCCCTGTGATTCGACCCATAGTGGGCGAAAGCTCCGAATCCTGCGCTGCAATGGCTATCCGGGCCACGTCCTCAAGGGATGATACTCCTCCCGAGATCGTGACCTCCAGACCGCACGCGGCGACTTCCATCCCGAGGGCGACGTTTGGGCCACACAGCATGCCATCGTACCGTGCATCAGTCACAACGGCGCGGCTAACGCCTGCTGCGCGCGCCGTCGTCGCGAATTCGGCCGGCGCAAGGCCACACCCATCCACCCAGCCACGGGTGAGAACACGCCCATCGCGCACATCAACTGCGACGGCGATAGCGTCCGGCCCATACTCCGACACCAAGGCGGTTGCCATCTCAGGTTGACTGACGGCCCACGTGCCCAGGAGGACGCGGCTCACTCCGCTCGCAAAGGCCGCGCGGACATCATCCATGGTGCGTAAACCCCCTCCTAGCTGGACGTGAGCCCCCGTCCGTTGAACAATCCTCCTGACTGAGCTGAGGTTAACGGGATGCCCTTCCTTCGCCCCGTCCAGATCAACCACATGGAGCAGGCCGGCGCCTTCCGCTACCCAGCGCTGTGCAGCTTCTGCGGGGTCATCGAAGAAGATTGTCTCACGTGCGAAATCCCCTCGCATCAGCCGGACGCACTTCCCAGCCCGGACGTCGATGGCGGGAATTACCTCAGCCCGAGCTGCCATTCATAGCACTCCTTTCGTGGATGGAACCGCGCCCTGCCTCGGGTTGATCTCAACCGCTTCCGAAAGCGCCCTTCCGTACGCCTTGAAGATGGCCTCAAGCATGTGATGGGTGTTCTGGCCATAGGCCAGGTCCACATGGAGGGTGGACCGTGAGGCCCTTGCGAATCCAGCGAAGAACTCTGGAACTGCCTCGGTGTCCATCTCTCCAACGCGTTCCCCGAGCCCCGTGACCCTCCATACCAGCTGGCCCCTTCCTGAGAGATCTACTGTGCATGTGGCCAGGGCCTCATCCATCGGAACCACTGCGTGACCGTACCGGCGGATTCCGCAGCGATCCCCAAGGGCTCGATCGAGAGCCTCTCCGAGGCATATGCCGATGTCCTCAGAGAGATGATGGCAGTCGACCTGTAGATCTCCGCTGGCTGCCACTGTGAGATCGAAAAGCCCGTGAGCGCCGAAAAGCGACAGCATGTGGTCGAGGAATCCGCATCCCGTCTCTACGTTGCAGCTGCCAGAGCCATCGAGGAGAATCCGCACCTTGATGTCGGTCTCTTTTGTGGTCCTAGAGATCTCGCACACCCTGTCGGGAGCCGAATCCATGCTCATCGAACCTCCACCTCCTCAAGCACTGCACCGAGGGCGTTCAGAAACGTGCTGTTCTCCCACGGAGCGCCTATGGTGACCCTGAAGAAGTCGGGGGCGTCCTCAATGCACCTGACCAGGACCTCGCGTTCCATGAGCCTTCGCCTGATTTCATCGCCGGGAACGGGGCATCGAACAAACAGGAAATTGGCGTTCAGTGCACCGTGGGACAGTCCGAGCTCTGAGAGGCCCGCGGCGACGTGGGCTCGCTCCTTCAGGATCAGATTCACAGCGGACCGCTTAAGGTCAGGCCTCGCGAGCGCCTGCCGTGCTGCTACAAGAGAGAGTGTGCTGCAGTTGTATGGCAGCCTCACACTCTGCAGAAGCTGAGTCATCAAGGGGCCCGCCACGGCGAATCCTGCCCGCAGCCCGGCTAAGCCGAACGCCTTCGACAAGGTCCTGGTGATCATGAGCCTGCCGGAACGCCCTGGCACTTCTGTGATGAGCGTGTCGCCGCAGAACTCGTGGTAGGCCTCATCCACGACCACATACGCCCGCGCGCAGGCGACGATCTCCCGGATTCCCCGGGTGAACAGGTCGCCTGTGGGGTTGTTCGGATTGCATATGAACACCAGGGCGTCGTCACACCGAAGCTCGCGCTCCAGAGCGTCCATGTCGATGCCGAACCCCCCAGAGGGACCTTCCGACAGGGGAATTTCGTGCACCGGCAGGCCGACGGCCTCGGCGATCCTGCGATACACGGTGAAGGTGGGCGGCATGATCGTTACATGATCGATGCGCGGCCTCAGGGCCAGCATCGTCATTTGTATGATCTCGTCGGAGCCGGCGCCGAGTGTCACCCGGTCCGCATCGACATCAGCCTCTGACGCGAAAGCGTTAGCCACATCCTGCTCCAAGTCAGCACATGGATATCGGTTGAATGGCATCTTCGTGATCTCTCGGACGATGTCGGCCTTGAGCGCCTCCGGGATATCCAGGGGGCTCTCATTGGCATCGAGCTTGACCACGATCGGGGAGATCACCTGTTGCACCGATTGCACCCGGTGTGCTGGTTGCGCCTGTTGCATCAGGCTTACGGCCTTCGCCGATCTGAGCACCGAGCCGAATCTGCCCGCGTTCTGCACTGCCGAGGCGCGCATCTCCATTGATGCTGCGTGCCCGTCGAGCCCCTCGGCTCGCGCCAGCATGATGGCGTCTGCACTTGCGACGAGCAGTGACTCCGCCGTGCATTCCACCGTATTGATCGGCCTCAGGAAATCGCCAGCGCTCAGCGAACCCCGATGCCTAGCAGAGCCCATTGTTGGGAGGACGTGATTCGGGCCGGCCATATAGTCGCCAATCGGTGTAGGAGTGTATTCGCCTACGAATACGGTCCCGGCGGATCTAATGGACGACGCTGCCTGCCGCGGGTTATCCACCATTATCTGAACATGCTCAGCTGATGCCTGATTGGCGAGGGAGATCGCATCTTCCACTGAATCCACCTCTACGATGGCGCCCCATCGGGATAGCGACTCGCGGATCACCGCGCGTCGCGACCTGAGGGGAAGCTGAGACGAGATCTCCGCTTCGACACGGTCCGCCAGAGACCGCGAGACAGAGACGAGGACAGCGGAGGCGAGCGGATCATGTTCCGCCTGGGCTATCAGATCCGCCGCCACCAGGGCGGGATTCGCAGATGAATCGGCGATGATTAGCACCTCGCTGGGCCCCGCGAGCATGTCGATGCCCACATCACCCCATACAAGGCGTTTGGCGGCGGTGACAAACGCGTTGCCAGGTCCAACGATCTTGTCGACCCTCGGAACGCAGCCAGCGCCGTAGGCCATGGCCGCGATTGCACCTGCGCCGCCGGCCCTGAAGACTCGGCTGACGCCGCACAGCACGGCGGCTGCCAGGATCAGCTGGTTCACTGCGCCGCTTCGCCCAGGGGGTGTGCACATGATGACCTCTCTCACACCCGCCACTTTGGCGGGAACTGCAGTCATGACGACGGTAGAAGGGTAGGGAGCGGTTCCTCCGGGTACGTATATTCCCACCCTCTCGATTGGCTCGAGCCTGTAACCGAGCCTCGCTCCATCCGAGGAGGTGCATTCCCAGCTTTGGCCGACTTGCTTCGAGTGGTAATCCCGCACATTGTCGGCTGCATGCTCTATCGAGCGTAGAAGGTTCCTGTCGGCGCAGGTGAACGCCTGCTCCATTTCTGACCGAGCAACCTCAACACCGATGGCGGTAAGATCAGCACCATCGTACTTCGCGGCGAGACGCACGAGGGCGGCGTCTCCATCGCGCCTGACCTCCGACACGATCTCGGTCACATCAGGCAGCTGCAGGCTGAGCGCCGCTGCCCGACGCTGCATGTACTCAGCAGGCGTCATGCGCGGGATCATTCCCCAACACTCCCATCCTGATTGGTCTCAAACGCCGACACTACTGCTCGCGCACCCTCTGGCCACAGGCCCATGCTGGCGCGGTTTGCTATCAGCCTGGCTGTTGTGGCGCTGATGGACTCGATTTCGGAGAGTCCGTTCTCCCGGAGGGTGCGTCCCGTTGAGACGATATCGATTATGGCATCTGCGAGCCCGGCCTGGGGAGCGAGTTCGAGTGCTCCCCGCAATGTGATTATCTCGGCTGGGATTCCAATCCCGCGGAAATAGGTGTATGCCACGCGAGGGAACTTGGTGGCCACCCGGAGCGGACGTGAAGGCGGGCTGCACAGGCCGGCCCGTTTCTCGCTCACGCGGCGATATAGCTCCGCAGCAACGGGCTCAGGAGCTGCCAGTGCGAACCGAGCTGCCCCGAAACCCAGGTCGAGCAGCTCATACACGTCTGGGCAGTCCTCGTCGAGTACATCTTTTCCCACGATTCCGAAATCCGCCGCACCGTGACTGACGTACACCGGCACATCTCCAGGCCTGGCCAGTATGTATCTGGCCGGACCTGATTCGAACATGAGTTTTCGTGTTCCCTCGGCGATATCGCATTCAAACCCCGCCCTGGCAAGCGCATGGAGGCAGTCATCCAGCATACGCCCTGATGGAAGCGCAAAGGTGACCTGGGCGCTCATCTGGACATCCCTCCGTTCCGCGACTGCGCCGTGGCTTTGGTGCATATACCCACGATTCGGTCCAGTTCGACTGCAAACCCAACGGCCGGCTCGCTTGACCCCATCAGCCTCAACAGTCCATCATACCTCCCGCCTCCAGCTATCGGAGCGGGGCAGCCTGGAGTGAACGCTTCGAACACCGTTCCGGTGTAGTAGGCCAATCTGCGGACGAGGCCAAGATCGACTACGGCGTGGTCGCGCATGTCGCAGCAGGCCAGTCCGGCCAGCACTGCGTGGATGTCGCGGATGGCCTCGTGCAATCGACCTGATTGATCGAGGCGCGCCAGCGCATGGGCGTCGGCGAGAGCCGAATCGCCAGAAGGAAAGAACAGCATGTTACGGATGAGCTCGCAGTCAGATCCATGCACAGAAGAGGCGGCGATCATCCGCGACACTGCGACCATGTCGTGCCTGAGCAGGGCAGAGCCTAGCTGCACTTTGCCGGGGACGTTCAGTTCCAGCACATCCGTGACCGCCTCGAGTGCCCCCATGTGCCCGATCCGGATCTGGAAATCGCTGATGCCCGTGATCGACAGGCACCTCGCTAGGGCGACTGCAGCGGCGACGTCAGTGGAACGTCCCTGGCCGCCGAAGATCTCGGCCCCAAGCTGTTGAGTTTCAATGGCGCCGCGCTCCCATGGAGAAGTGGCGATGCTCCACTCAGCGGGATGCGGAGGCCGAAAAACCGTTCCAGAGTAGAAGAGCTTGAGAGGGCGGGGAGATGAAGCCAGTTCGCCCTGGGCGATCGCGGCCGCAGCCTCGGTTAGGTCGTGGCGCAACACGACAACCTCCGCTCCTGGGCCGACCAGCTTGTACCCTGCATCCATCATCTCTCTGATTGGCGCCGGAGCTTCAGGGTCATAGGACTGCATTGTTGGGATGGCCACCTCTGTGTGACCCAGTGCTGCCAGGAGAGAAGCGACTCCTGACTCGACGCGTCTCCGAATAGCAGGCTCAGAGGGGATCAGCGCGGTGTTCTCGTCTGTGGCGTAGTACGGCATACAGCTCATATTGACCTCACCTTGACTTCATCACGGTAATACTTTAACGCGGTAAAGCAAGAAAGACGACATTGCCCAATTCTAGCCTGCGAAAGCGGGATTGTCAAGACGTCGTGTGCGAGTTTGGCGCGGGCCTCGACGAGTCCGGACACAGGAGACCTCGGTCCTTCATCCTGTCGAGCACCAACCGGTACCCGTCGGCGCCGTAATGGAGGAAGCGCTTCACGCGGCTGATAGTAGCCGAACTTGCGCCCGTCTTCTGGGAGATGTCGGTGTAGGTAAGGCCGGAGTCGATCATCCTGGCCAGCTCAAAGCGGGATGACAACGATTCTATCTCCGAGACGGTGCACAGATCCTCGAAGAACCTGTGACACTCGTCAACACTGCCGAGTGTAAGGATCGCCTGGAATAGAACGGCACTTCGCTCGTCTACGATTCTGCTGTTCGGACTCATCGCCGTGACCTCCTGTGATCTGACGTTCAAGCGACCGCTCTGTATATCAATTCTGCATGAGTGTCTGTTGACCTCCTTCGTCCTGAAGCCTAGGGTGCGATCATCTGCAGGTGTACTGGGGGCAGTAGACGAATGAACAACTGTTGAGAGGCTGGTCTCGTCATGTGCGGGATTGGATATCGATCGGAGTGAGGAGAGTCATGGGTTGCTCGCCATATCTCAGTCGGGTAGCGGAGGCAGTCGAGAGCGGACGGCATCGGGAGGTCGCGCTGGTAATGCCCTCGGCCCTGCTAGCCGCGCGAGCCCGTGCTGAGCTGCTGCATATGCTTCCGTCGCAGACCGGCTTCGGAATCCCGATCTACGAGTTCGATCAGTTCGTGCTGAGGCTCGTCGCCCGCGCGGGCAGTCGACTGGCCGTTCGGAGGAGGGGCCTCGGCGATTTCCAACAGGAGATAGTCGTAGGAAGGCTTCTTGTGAGGGCCGCCGAAGCGGGAAGACTGAAGCGGTTTGGCAATGCGGCGATGAGACCCGGCCTTGCCAGGGCCATCTGTTCGCTGATTGATGAGATGAAGATGGCCCTGGCTACTCCGGATAGCTTGCAGCGGGCCCTGCCTGGCCAGTCGCCTCGTGCTCCCATGCAGATAGACTTCGTAGAGGTGTGGCGGGATTATGAATCGTTCCTGGCCAGGGCAGGATGCGGCCGTTCTGAGGATGGTTGCCTCGATCTGGTGCATGCTCTTGAGCAGGATCCCTGCTGGGTGTTGGGCGACCTGAAATCTGTCTGGTTTGAGCACCTGGCAAATCCCACGCCCGCTTCCGCCCTGGTAGTGAAGTCGATTGCGCATGCAGTGGATGAGTGTGAGGTGAACCTGCCTTACGAATGCAGCAGGCAGGAGGTATCATCGGCGGTGAGCAGGGCCCGTGTTCTCCTTGGAGATGTACAGGTAGTCGCGAAACCGGCAGGCGCCTACCTCAAGGAGCGCAGTTCCCTTCGGATCATCACGGCCCCGGGGCCCTCCCAGGAGGCGCGGGAGGCCGCGAGAGAGATCAAGGCGCTGATATGCCGGGAAGGGTTCCGCCCGGCTGACATATGTGTCGTGACCGCTGATAGTCGAGAATTCCGCCCCGAATTCCTGGCCGCGCTTAGCGAGTTTGAGGTTCCCTGTTCAACGCGGGACGCGAGGCCCCTTGCTTCGTCTCCGCTGGTGGCCGATTGTCTAGCACTGGCCGAGGCCATGACAGCCCAGAGGTCTGGATTCGATCTCGTGGCGTTGTTCTCCAGTCCATATGTGGGGCTCGGCCCTTCCGCAGGGGCTGACCTCCTCCGTTCTCTGGGGGTGAGGGGGCTTTCGCTTCCCCTGGCGCGCTGGAAGGCTCGCCTGTCTTCCTCGCCTGGCTGTGATCAGGCTGCCGAATACTGGTCCTGCCTCAGTCGGGCGTGGAGCGGAAGAGGAGAGGGCGACTCATTGCGCAGGCATGTGCAGGATTTCCGGTCAATCCTCTCGGAGCTTGGCATGCCCCGAGCGTTGTTCTCCCGCGACAATCTGGCCTTCGCGGTTCAGGCTTGGGCCGCTTGGTCCGGATTTGATACTGCGCTAAGCCGCATCGAGGAGGCATCGGAGGTTCTTGGCGAGGCTGAGGGAGGCGCCACCTGGGCGGATTTCGTGACCATCCTCAGTTCTGAAATCGGTCGCGACGCCTTCATGCTTGAGCGAGGCGACTCTGCGGGTGTTGCCGTAACCGATTGGAGCAGTATGGCGGGACTCAGCTTCCCCGTGGTGTTCCTGTGTGGGATGCTCGAGGGCGTGTTCCCGAGAAGGATGAGGCGGCCGTGGATCTTCACTGAGGCCGACATGGCGCATCTGGCGGATCGTGGCATCGATGCTCCGGCGCCAGGCAGGTTCGCGGAGAACGAGAGGTTCCTATTCCGCATGGGGGTGGGAGCGGCCGAGAAGCGGCTGTACATTACGTATCCATCCTCAAGCTCCGACGGTGCAGCCGTGAGGCGCTCGTTCTTTGTGGATGAACTACTGGAAGAGGCCGGGGTGGCGCATGACATGGAAGGCGCCGTCTCGCGGAGGCTCTCTCCCGCGGATCTGTTTCCTGAGGAGTGGGAACTCACGGCGAGCCAGCGAGAGCTTGAACTGTGTGCTCTGTGGAGGCTCGCCCGTGGGATGTCTGATCCTGGGGTGGAGGCATGGGCCGCCACGCGCCCGGAAGATCTGAAGCTCGCCATGGTCTGGTTTTCCAGGCGAAAACGGGCAGATGCGCTGGAGTTCACCGAGTACGATGGACGTCTGTGCGAGCAGGCGCTTCTCTCTTGGCACTCCTCTGAATGGGGCCTCGATAGGGTCTGGCCCGTTAGCGGATTCGATGACTACGGCAGGTGTCCATTCCTTTTCTTCTGCCGGCGTATCCTTGCTTTGAAGGCGCCGGATGGAGCGGAACCCGAGCTTCCGGCGATGGAAGGAGGAACGGCTCGTCACGAGATACTGCGCAGGTTCTTCCAGGGGCTGAAGGGGACGGTCGACTCTGAGCGAGGTGAGGAGTACGCCGACACGATCAGGGGGATCACCGCGGATGTATTCGCTGGGATCAACAGAGAGAATACTGCGGCGCCGCCTGGGGCGTGGAAGGCCTACGAAGACGCAATTGCTGATCAGATGGCCAGAGTAGCCCGGGCTGAGGCCAAGTTCGCCGAGGACACCGGCGGCATGTGGTCACCTGCCTATCTGGAATGGGGCTTCGGGCCGGGCTCTTTCGATCGGCCTGCCGACTCTTCGGTGGAGGCGCCGCTCATGCTCACCGCAGCGGGCCCCCTGGTATCGGGAAGGATCGACAGAATCGACCGCGGACCAGATGGCGCGCTTGCTCTCTATGACTACAAGACCGATCATTGCCCCGAAGGTCGAGACGTGGCGAGCATGGTCAATATGCAGATGGCGATCTACATGCTTGCCGCTTCGGAGTTCCTCGCGTCGAAAGAAGGCAAGGTGGCAGGAGGGTCCTACTACAGCATCGCGTCGGCAGACGTCAAGTCGGGGCTGTGGATCCGGGATTTCGCCGACTTTCTTCGGGCTGGCCGCAAGGGGCATGGGAGACTCGATGAACAGTCGTTGCACGAATTCCTCTGCAGCGCACGGGAACGGGCCTTCGAGATCGCGCGGGCCGTGGCCTCGGGCCAGTTCCTCGTGTATCCTTCGTCCTGCGGACTTGATAGGTGCCCATACATACGTATCTGCAGATACGATCGGGATGTAGCTTTTGCCAAGGTGGGAAGAGCTCCCGACGCGGATGAGTGCGGCCGCGGCGCCCACGATTCGGAGCAGGAAACTCCTTTCGGAGGTGATGCGCAGTGAGGGAGTATTCCGATGAGCAGAAGAGGGCCGTCTACGGCCTGGATGAGAGCCAGATTGTAACTGCAGGCGCAGGATCAGGGAAGACGCGAGTCCTTGTGGGAAGGTATGTGGAGATACTCGCTTCCGGTCGAGCCGACCTCGATGAGATCGTGGCGATAACCTTCACTGAGAAGGCCGCGAACGAGATGAAGGCCAGGGTGTGGGAGGAAGTCTCCCATATGGAGAGATCCGCCTCATCAGAAGGCGAGGCCTCAAGATGGAGGGAGATCGGCCGCAGAATCCCGACAGCACGCATAAGCACCATCGACTCGTTCTGTGCTCAGCTGCTGCGGGAATATCCCATCGAGGCGGGAGTGGATCCGGATTTCGCGATTATAGATGAACTCCAGGCCGCCAGGGTCATGAGATCGGCAGCGCAGGAAGTGGTGGAGAATGCCATTCTCAGGCGCGACCTTCCCATCAAGACGCTGGTGGGAGAGCGCGGGTTTGGCCAGGCGGCGGATGCTTTCTCGGGCCTTTACGAGCAGATCCGAATAACCGGTCGTCCGCTCTCGGAGATCCGCGATACAGCTATAGTTGCGCTTCGAAGGTCAGAGAATGAGGCCAGAGAGGCACTGGAAGATTTCCGCGCTGCCCTTGCAGCAGCCGGAGCGAACGCAGCAAGCATCGCTGCGCTGGACCATACATCGTCAGCCTTTCACATTGATGCTGCTGCTCTGGTGAAATCCCTTCCCGGAAAGAGGAACGCGGCGGCGAAGAAGGCTGCGAGCGACGTCCTCAAGGAACTCCTGCCGCTCCTCGCCGATGTGTGGAATGTGGATTTGGTGGAATCGGCATTCGCGGTATGTGAGGCGCTGGATGGGGCATATGCACTTGCGCGAGGCAGCGGGCTTCTCATGGACTTCACGGGCGTGGAGCTGGCTGCGAGAGACCTTCTCCGGGATAGCGCTGCCGGAAGAGCATGTAGGGAGAGGTTCAAGTTCCTCCTCATGGACGAGTGCCAGGACACGAACGGGCTGCAAAGTGAGATACTGTCGCTCCTCGTGGGCGAGCCCGCGGTCAACAGGAAGTTCATCGTGGGCGATCCGAAGCAGTCGATCTATCGGTTCAGAGGAGCGCGTGTGGAGCTGTTCCAGCGGGAGATCGCCGAAGTGAACAGCACTGGCATGGCGCGGGTGGAGCTTGGGACCAACTACAGATCACACCCGGATCTTGTGAACGTAACCAACGCCATGTTCTCCAGGATAATGTCAGATTCCGAGGCGTGCTTTGCGCCTGCTGTGGCAGGGAGAAGCGGCGTGAATATCTGCGAGCCCAGGGCGGAGTTGATGCTCGTCGTGCGCGCTTCGTCCGGCGATGATGAGGAAGGGCAGAAGCCAACAGCTGCCCACGCGGCGGCGACGGAGGCGACCGTGGTGGCCAGGCGCATAAGGGAGATGGTGGAGGGTTCCGTCAAGCCACTGTGCGAAACCACGCCAGATGGTCACATGCCGGCGGCGGCAAAATGCGGCGACATCGCCATTCTCCTAAGGGCGATGACTTACGTGAAAGCGTACGAGCACGCCCTCGAGAAGGAGGGAGTGCCATACTACGTCGTGGCCGGGAAGGGATTCTACGGAACTCCGGAGGTGCAGTGGACCATGGATCTGCTGCGGGCGGTGGATGATGAATCGGACGAGCTGTCTCTGGCGGGTTTCCTTAGGTGTCCGCCTGTGGGGCTCTCGGATGAGACTCTACTGTGGATGCGTCTGGCGTTTGGAAGCCTCAGTTCTGCTGTGGCAGATTGTGCGCCGGAGGCCGCAGCATGCCCAGAGCAGACCGGGACGTACGTTCCCCCTGCAGAGGAGAGGCTCAAGTACGAAC
The DNA here is from genome assembly GCA_034926675.1 of Clostridia bacterium. NCBI lineage: Bacteria > Bacillati > Bacillota > Clostridia > Clostridia bacterium. The sequence goes on from JAYFQW010000001.1 coordinate 42,565, forward strand.
GTGCTCGAGATCTGGTGCAGTCGCTGAGGCAGGCAGTTCGAAGGGTCTCCGTCGGCGAACTGGTGAAGGCCGCCATAAGCGGGGCCCGGTTTGAGGAGTACTTCGCGATGGGTGTCTCTGGGACTCAGGCTATAGGCAACATCCGCAAGCTGGTCTCCATGGCTTCGGACTACTCACGCACGAAAGCCAGCCTTGGGGGATTCGTGGAGGATGTGGAGCTGGCAGAGGGATTTCGCGCACGGGAGGCCGAGGCTGCGGTCCACGAGGAGTCTGGCGATACTGTTAAGATCATGACGGTCCACAAGGCCAAGGGGCTGGAGTTTCCAGTTGTCTTCGTCCCTGACATGGGCCGCAAGCCAATGTCCAGGCAGGGCATGTTCCTCCTAGACCCCGAGATCGGATTGGTGTTGAAGCCGCGGCAGGGAGAGCCGAAGAGCCGCACCTTCGCTCGAATCGACGATGCGGCCAGGGCAGGAGACGAGAGTGAACTGAAAAGGGGCCTTTACGTCGCGGCCACCAGGGCATCTGATTATCTCGTCATGAGCGCGACTCTGAACGAAGACAAGTCGGGGAAAGGCGCCTGCAGCGCGGAGTTGGGGTCGTGGATCGCCCCGGTGCTTGACGCCGTGCTTGGGACAAGTGAGAACCTGGACCTTTCCAGCCTGGGCCAGGAGGGGGTGGTCGCGGACTTGGATGGGGCGGGAGCACTGATCCGAGTGTCTGCGCCATCTCCGAATTCCGTGCCCGGTGTGGCTGTTAAGGCAGACCAGGATGTCGCCGCCGCGGTGGAAGTGGAGTGTGAGCGTTGGCGTGGTCGGCAGGCGCCTGGGATTCGCGGGGTCGCGCCATTGGCACTGCCCGTGGATCGAGTGGTTGGCGATGGTGAGGGCAGGCGGCTATCAGTATCCGGCCTGATGTGCTATGCCCACTGCCCACGCTGGTATGTGTACGAGTATGTGTGTAGTCTTCCTCCTGTGCCTGCCGACCTTACGGGTGCGGCCGGGGCCGGGCTGAGGCTAAACGCTGCTCTGAAGGGCGAGATAGTTCATGCACTGTGCGAGACAGTGCGTTCCTCAGAACAGGTTTGTAGAGCCCTCGAAGACGAGTTAGTTAGGCGCGGGGTTTCCGGCGAGTTGTTGGCGCAGACTGTCGATGAGCTTGCGCCCATAGTCTACACATTTCTGCGCCATTACGGAGGACGCGCTGAGAGCCATGCCGTGCATGAATCGGCATTCTCCCTGAACCTTTCCGGATTCGTCATATCCGGTGTGGTGGACTACATCAGTGAGAGTGCCGATGGGTCGATCATAGTGGTGGACTTCAAGACCAACAGGATAGGGAAAGAGCAGGTGGCGGCCACCGCCGAGGGATACAGGCCACAGCTCGACGCGTACGCGCTGGCTGCTTCGCGAGGGCGTGGAGTGCCGAACGTTATCTCAAGGCTCCACTTCCTCTATCCAGACGAGCTGTGGGAAGCCAGCTACGGCCGTGCCGAGCTGGCCGATTCCGAGAGCAAGCTGATCTTTCTTGCTGAGGCTGCAAGTGGCGCCACACTCTCGAACACACTTCCATCAAGGATAGGGGAGTGCGGATGGTGCCACTACACCGCTCTGTGCTGGGGCTGGCCCTGTGGGGACGGTTCAGTAGGCGCCGCGCGCGCAGTGCCGGACGGGCTCCAGGCTATCGGAAAAGCCCGGCGAGAGGAGGTGTCTTGAGCACAATCGCTCCACGCTCGCACAGCTCCTGGCAGCAGTAGCACCTGATGCACTTCGAGTAGTCGAAGTGAGCTGCTCCGTTCGCCATGGTAATGGCCTGAGCTGGGCAAGCGCGCGCGCATACTCCGCAGCCGCGGCACTCCCTGGGGAGCAATGCAGGCCTGGTGGTGAGCATGTTCCGAAGGGTGATTCCTGCCCAGCCAGTGGTGAGGGTCTTCCTCAGCGATGGACGGGAGGCGCGCGGCGTCTTGAAGCCTACCACCTTAAGCTCATCGATGGGCGGTCCGGATACAGCTACGTCTGCCAGGGATCGTGGCCCAAGCCCAAGATCGGCAGCGGCCGAGAGTGGAGGGCTGTCCATCGGGTTCAGCCCTATGATAGAGCATGCGGCGATGTCCGCAGCGAGGCCGTTGGTGGAGGCCAGGAGAAGACCGAGCGAGACTGGATCCCCGTTGCGGGGACCGTTTCCCTCCATGGCCACTATTCCATCGAGAATGGACAGGGTAGGAGTTGCCACAGCATAGATCTGGGCGAGGAGCGCTGAGAAGGTGTCCCGATCCTGAAATCGAAGGTGATACTTGGCCTTCGAGACGCCGGAGATCACGCCGAACATGTTCTTTATGCACCCGGTGTACGCCACTAGCCCATGCGCCTTCAGCTTCGGCAGACTGATGATGACGTCAGCATCAAGTATGGGTTCGGCGATGGGAAGGGAAGGCGCGATGTGCCCGCTTCCCAGGTGTACTTCGCGGGTGTTCGAGAAGGACGCCTCTTCCACAGAGAGCTCCTCCATGACTTCCAGCAGGCCGGATTTCCGCGCCGCTGTCCGAAAGCTTTCGGCGCCGGGGCTTTCGCCTACCGTCGCCTCTCCGCCTGCAGAGCGCACCTCTTCGATCACAGCGCGCAGGATCTCAGGGTGTGTCGTCGCACCTCGTTCGGGAGGCGTGCCTGCGATCAGATTGGGCTTGATCAGCACGCGGCTGCCAGGCGAGACAAATGCCTCAATCCCTCCTAATGGAGCGATGGCGGCATGAAGGGCCTGTTTGACCCTGGCACGGTCGTAATCAGCGCATCGGACTATCGATACCAGTGGCTGCTCTGGTTGTTTCGACTGCATCGTTTCCACGCGGAATCCCCTTCCAGAGTGTGCTTTGTCCACGCTCGAATATACTACACCTCCATCAATCGGGCAACCCAGACACGCGCCTAAACACGCGCCGTGCGCCCAGACACGCGCCGTGCGCCCAGACACGCGCCGCCGTCGTCCTGATTGCCGTCCCGGTTGCCGCCATCGGGCTCAGAACCTCCTGCACTCTCTTAGCGCCCCATTGCATCTTCGATCTCCTATGGCGCACCCGCACCACATTGGGCTCCGGCGCCATGTCTTTTGGCGGTCTGACCGGTCAAGCGCCGATCTTTTGGGCATTCTTGACGCGTCCGGACCTTTTTTGCGTTCCACGACCGGCAGGGCCTTGACTGCGCGGCGGCAGGCTGGTATTATGCTGTTTGATGATGTTCCTCGATAGCTCAGCGGTAGAGCAACCGGCTGTTAACCGGTGGGTCGCAGGTTCGAATCCTGCTCGGGGAGCCAGAGATCTATCCGCCGATTTCGGCGGTTCCTATTCAATGGCAAGACCCCGTGGGTTGATCCCCTCGGGGTCTTGCCATTTCCACCGCATCCACGCCCACCGTAAGCGCATCGCCCGGCGCATCCAGGCCCTGGCTGAGGGCGACCTTTCGGAGAGAGTACGGCGCAGGGCCGAGGAACTGGCCAATGATGCCGACTTGAGAACGCGGGCGCCGCGTGATCCGGCTACATTAGGTTCTGCCGAGGTCAAAGCGAGAATGACGATCCGGCTCCCGCTGTCGAGGTGCACGTGAACTGCATCGCGCGCCCGACCCATCACTGAAAACGTGTCTACCTGCGAGTCAGCCACGCCACATCATGCCATGCGGTTGGCCGCGGAAGCTCCCTGTCGCGGATTCTGCCGGAGCTGACGTTTGGAGGGCCTCAATGCTGGATTCATCGACATTGCGGGCGTTTCAACGTCGATTCCATCGACATTGAGCTCGTCTCACTGCTGGATTCGTCGACATCATCGCCCCAGGACTCGGTCGCGCCGTTCGCGCCTCGTCAGGGAGCGCGGGCGCGCAGCCAGGGAGCCCTATATTCGGTTCCCAGCTGCAGCCCGAGCCCGTTTCAGTGATGTTTCCCGCTAAGGTGTACGGATCTGACCCAGGCTATCTCGCAAGGTGGCCGAAATCGGATCAGCTGGGCTCATTTCCATGCGGAATCGTGCGGAATGGGGGGTATATGTCGGCTCGAGTTGGCTCAAATTGGCCAGAATAGGCGTCTACATGACAGAAACTAGGCGAGGAGAGGTTGCCGGGAGCGCTTCTGGGGCGTTGCAGGGTGCTAAATCCCCCGTGGTCATGCGCTGTGGCGGTCAACCTGGGTCATAAGCGCCCACCTCCCGCAGAAACCTGGTCACTCCGCGTCCAGCTTGCACCTAGATACCGTGTTGGGTATGCGTGGCGTGCGAATCCGAGAGGAAACTGGGACTCTGTATTGGAATGGAATCTCTTTGAGGCAGATTCCGTGATGGCCCCTGCATTCCTGCTGTGCGGTCGTCTCGGCAACCAGATCCTAGAATGGCGTCTTTCGGGTAGATGGGATGCTCAAGTGGAGACAGTAGGCGACGGGCCTGAAACCTGCCGACAAACGAGGCGCATAGGGAAACAGAACTTAACGCGGCTTTCGGTCAACAGGGAAGTGGCTGCTCTTTGGCAACTCGTGATATGATAGGAACCTAGGGGTTGACGATCGGATGGAGAATGGTTATGAAGAGGGTTGCACTTGGGGAGCCATTTTCATTTCCGCACTGAACAGTCGAATACCAATGCTCTTCGCAACCCTGTCCGGTTTCCGGCGGGGTTTTTTGCCACCTGCGCAGGGTCGTTAGGATATCGTCTGTTGCGTTCGCGGCTTGGCGCCATTCTCCCACCTGCGCAGGGTCTACAGAGGCGCATCACTACAGGTGCTGGCGTCTATCTTCGATACTGGCATGTATGATATAGCATCAGATGAAGAAGGGACTAAGGAGATGGCGACTGGAACAGGAAGGCTCGTGATCATCGCAACACCCATCGGCAATCTGGAGGATCTGACGTACCGAGCGGCCAGGCTGCTCGGCGAGGTCGATGCACTGGCGTGTGAAGACACTCGGCACACCCGGATTATCCTTGATAGGTATCAGATCCGGAAACCAGAGATCATGTTTTCCTACCACGAGTATAACGAGGATCGTGCCGCGAACCGCATTCTCGGCCTCTTGGAGGAGGGGCTCTTGGTGGGAGTCTGCTCGAATGCGGGGTGCCCCGGGGTCAGCGATCCGGGCTACCTGGCTGTGAGCCGCGCTGTTGAGCGGGGGTTCGCTGTTGAGGCGCTTCCGGGCGCATCTGCAGTTCTCACTGCTCTGCTGGCTTCAGGGCTACCAACGTCGTCCTTCACGTTCAAGGGCTTTCCCCCGAAGAAGCCTGGCCGGAGGCGGGCCTTTCTCGAAATGGAACGGGACCTTCCACACACCCTGATTCTGTATGAGACGCCCCACCGAGTCCTGCCTCTGCTGCAGACGGCCCTGGAGGTTCTGGGCGACAGGATGACGGCGGTCTGCATCGAGCTCACGAAGATGTTCGAGGATGTGCGTCATGGGCATCTGTCTGAGATCATCGGGGCACTGACCGGCGTGAAGATCAAGGGCGAGGTAGTTGTGGTCATAGCCGGCAACAATCCGAAGTTCACAGCCGAAGCAATTGAGGACAGGGCCGAGCCCGATACCGACGCTTGCGTCGATGGAGATGAGGGGTGAAATCGATGAGCACTGCCCCACACACGAGGCATGGAGGGATGCCCGTTCCCACCTTCATCCCTGACGCGACTAGGGCCGTGGTTCGTTCCATCGACTCACGGGATCTGGAAAGCGTCTCCATCAGAGCCCTGATGGTCAACACCCTTCACCTGTCAACGCACCCCGGGGTATCCACTGTAGCGTCAGCGGGCGGAGTGCACAAGTTCATGGGCTGGGACCGGCCAGTTGCATCCGATTCCGGGGGGTTCCAGGTTTTCTCTTTGATCTCCGAGGATCCTAGCCTTGGCAGTGTAACCGACCGCGGTTTCACATACCGCACTGCGAGGGGCGGAGAGAAGCAGACCCTCACACCGGACAAATGCATTGAACGGCAGTTCAAAATCGGGTCGGACATCATGTTCTGCCTGGACTACTGTACTCATCCAGATGCGCCGAAGCAGATGCAGGAGGAGAGCGTTCGCCTTACGGTGGCGTGGGCCCGGCGGTGCAAGGAGACATTCACGCGACAGGTCGAGCAGCGCAGGCTCAATCCCTCAGATCGCCCGCTGCTTTTCGCTGTTGTGCAGGGAGGGGAGGCCCCGGCTCTTCGTCGCGCCTGCGCAGAGCAGCTGTTGGAAATCGGCTTCGACGGGTATGGCTACGGCGGATGGCCGATCAGCCCCTCCGGTGGGCTCGTAGATGCGGTGGGTCTGGTTGCCGAGCTGGTCCCTGACGGCCTGCCGAGGCATGCTCTGGGCATTGGGAAGCCCGAGAACGTGGTGTGTGGCGCGGGTATGGGCTATACGACGTTCGATGCGGTTATTCCCACGCGTGATGCCCGCCACAAGCGGCTGTATGTTGCGGTCGACAACTTCGCGTCGTTGAACCTTCGCGGAGGAGAGTTCTACGAGAACCTGTATATCCAGGATGACAAGTTCGTGAGGGATGATCGTCCAGTTGAGGAATGGTGCGATTGCCCCTGCTGCACACGGTATTCCCGCGCGTATCTGCACCACCTGTTCAGCATAGGCGACACTCTGGCCTTGCGGTTGGCGACTATGCACAATCTGCGCTTCTATACGCGACTTTCGGAGCGGCTGGCCGAGATCCTGGCCAGAGGTGAGCGTCTCAATGATGCAGGATCTTGCTAGCCAGGTCGTGGCGTCCTTGACCTCCTCGAAGAAGTATGGCGACCTGTGCCCGGACACATTAGGACGAGTCGCGAACTGGGCCGTCGCGCGGCATCCCGATCGGGATGAGGCAACAAAGGCAGCAAAGCGGAAACTGCACCAAGTGCATGCGTCGTTCATGACTTTGGCGCAGATCTCTCGGCTGGAACTGCTAGAGGGGGAATTGCCTGACCATCCCTGTGACGAGGAGGTGCGCGCCGTGTTCCACAGCGCGATGTGTTTGCATACCTCGACGAGGGAGCGCATGGAGATCATGGAGGAGCTGTATCCTGTGCTTTGGGAGCAGATCGGCGCCCCGCACAGGGTTCTGGACCTAGCCTGCGGGCTGCATCCCCTCGCTATTCCGTGGATGGGACTTCCGCATGATGTTGCGTATCGCGGGGTTGACATCGACCAGAGGCTCGCTCGGGCGATCAACGCACTCCTGGAACGGGCGCGCTGCGCCGGGCAGGTTGATTGCCGCGATCTGCTGACTGGCATGCCCGAGGGCGATTGGGACGTGGCACTGCTTCTGAAGGCCCTGCCCAGCCTGGAGCAGCAGGAGAAAGGCGCCGGCCTGCGGATGCTGAGTGCGCTCCGAACCAGATGCGTGGTGGTGTCGATGCCCGCGAGAACCCTGTGTGGGCGTGAAAAGGGCATGTACGAGCATTACGACGCCATGATTTCGAGCCTAACGGCGGGGCTTGGGTGGCGCTCACGGCAGCTTCGCTACCCGCAGGAGACGTTCTACCTCCTAGAGCACTGAGCTGCCAGCTCACGATGGAGGCAAGCGGCCGTCTGGCGGCGAGTGCATGCCGCGGCGACTGATAGGGAACAGGGGAAAGGCCCTCGTCTGACATGCCAGACGAGGGCCTGCTTTCGCGAAAGTGTTGGGGTATGCTATCACATCCTAGCTCAGATCATATCGCGGTCAGTCCCGAATTAGTAGTCCATTCCGCCTCCCGGAGGATATGGCGGAGGGGTCTCCTTCTTCGGAATGTCGGAGATGACAACCTCGGTCGTGAGGAGCATCGACGCGATGGATGCGGCATTCTGCAGAGCATAACGGGTGACTTTCACAGGGTCGATGATGCCGGCCTTGACCAGGTCGCAGTACTCGCCGGTGAGGGCGTTCAGGCCGAAGCCCGGGGTCTTCTCTGCCTTTACCCGCTCCACTACGACTGAGCCCTCGAGGCCCGCATTGTTTGCGATGGTGCGAAGAGGCTCCTCAAGCGCGCGCTTGATGATGTTGACGCCGGTCTTCTCATCGCCATGAGCGTCGATCTTGTCGAGAGAGGGGATGATGGTGACGAACGCGGTTCCGCCGCCTGCAACGCTTCCCTCTTCAACAGCCGCCCTGGTGGCGGAGAGTGCATCCTCGATCCTGTGCTTCTTCTCCTTGAGCTCGGTCTCGGTTGAAGCGCCGACCTTGATAATGGCGACGCCGCCTGCGAGCTTCGCTAAGCGCTCCTGGAGCTTCTCACGGTCGTAGTCGGAATCGGAATCCTCGATCTGCCTGCGGATCTGGTTGATGCGCCCTTCGATCTTGGACTTGTTGCCGCCGCCCTCTACGATGGTGGTCTTCTCCTTGTTGATCTTGACGGTCTTGGCCCGGCCAAGCTGGCTGAGTTCGACCTTCTCAAGCTTGGCGCCGGTCTCCTCGGAGATGAACTCCCCGCCGGTGAGGATCGCGATATCCTCAAGCATGGCCTTGCGCCTGTCGCCGAAGCCTGGGGCCTTGACGGCGGCCACATTCAGGATGCCGCGGATCTTGTTCACAACTAGGGTCGCAAGGGCTTCGCCCTCGATATCCTCAGCGATGATCACGAGAGGCTTGCCGCCCCGGGCGACCTTCTCGAGAAGCGGGAGCAGATCCTGAACGTTAGTGATCTTCTTCTCATAGATGAGGATGTATGGATCTTCGATTTCCGCTTCCATGCTCTCCGCGTTGGTGGCGAAGTAGGGGGATATGTAGCCCTTGTCGAACTCCATGCCTTCGACCTGCTCAACGCTGGTGTCGATACTCTTCGATTCCTCGACGGTGATGACTCCGTCCTTGCCCACTTGGTCCATGGCATCAGCTACCCACTTGCCGATGGTGTCGTCGTTCCCGGAGATCGAGGCCACATGGGCGATGTCTTCTTTAGTGGCGACTGGGATCGACATCTTGTGCAGCTCCTCGACCACCACTGCAACGGCCCTGTCGATTCCGCGTTTCAGGAACATGGGGTTTGCGCCGGCGGTGACGTTCCTCAGGCCCTCGTTCACGATGATCTGGGCGAGAACCGTAGCGGTGGTGGTTCCGTCTCCCGCTATGTCGTTGGTCTTGGACGCGACCTCCTTGCAGAGCTGAGCGCCCATATTCTGATTAGGATCCTCAAGCTCAATCTCCTTGGCGACGGTGACGCCGTCCTTGGTGATGACAGGGGATCCAAACTTCCTCTCGAGCACCACATTGCGGCCCTTGGGCCCTAGTGTGACCTTGACCGCAGCGGCTACTGCGTCGACGCCCTTCTTGAGCGCCGCGCGAGCGTCCTCATTGTATGACAACTGCTTCGCAGCCATGAGCGTTTTGCCTCCTTTGAAACGTGTTCATTATGCCTTGAATGCCGTGACGGACCTTATATGTGCGACCCTACTTGACTGCAAGGATGTCGGACTCGCGGAGTATCAGGTACTCGTCGCCGTCCACCTTCACCTCAGTGCCGCCGTACTTGGCGTACACGACCTTGTCGCCCACCTTCACATCGACGGGGACGCGCCTCTTGCCTTCCTCATCCCACTTGCCAGGGCCGACTGCTATGACCTCGCCCCACTGCGGACGCTCCTTTGCGGTGTCGGGAAGGACGATTCCTCCTGCGGTCCTGTCCTCCTCAGTGCTGGGCTTGACTAGCACTCTATCGGCACACGGTTTCAGCATCGTAGATAACCCCCTTCGCACGTTGCTTTTAGCAGTCACCTCTGGTGAGTGCTAACAACGCTATGATACAGTGACTGTTTCGGGATTGTCAAGGCTTGTGATAGAATAATTGACAGGTTAGGCAATGCTCCTCTGAAGCAGGCAGCCGCGTCGCCGGATATACTGGTACGTATCAGTTGGTCGGGTGAAGGAAAGGAACGGGTTTTGCCACATGGGCCAGGATTGGCTGTCGCTGCTAATGCTGTTCGGTGTGTCGGTGGTCCCAGGCGCGCTTTGGCTTGTCTACTTCTACCGTAAGGACAAATACGAGGCTGAACCACCTGCCCTGGTTGCGAAGGTGTTTTTCGTGGGCGCTCTCATGATAATCCCAGCCGGGATCATTGAGACACCTCTCCGTGATATCCTTACGAACCCACCATCCTTCTCAGCGCTTCTGCTTGCGTGCATTCTCGGAATCGGGCTCATCGAGGAATACCTGAAGTACTGGGCTGTAAGGCGTACGGTGTTTCACCGGCCAGAGTTCAACGAGCCTGTTGACGGAGTGATCTACGGAATCTCGGCAGGGCTCGGATTCGCTGCGTTCGAGAATGCCATGTATGCGACCTCATATGGTCTCCAAGTTGGGGCGATGAGGGCGGTCCTCACATCGATCGTCCACGCTTCCTTCTCGGGGATCGTGGGATTTGCAGTCGGATTGGCGAAGTTTTTGCCCAAGCCTGTGCAGATGCCGGTGATCGGCAGGGCCATTCTGGTGGCAGCAGTGCTCCATGGGCTATACGATTTCCTACTTATCACCGATCTGATGAACTTCTACCTTACAGTGCTCGTGGTCGTCTTCCTTTACGGCGCGCTCATCGCAAGGATTAGGGCCGCGCTTGCCCTATCTCCATTCGGAGGCGGGCGTGCGCGCATCACTGATGTGGACGATGATGACTCCGGGAGCGATTCCCAGGGGCCAGATAACGATGGAGTCTCATGAATAGAGCCTGCTCTGTGATGACCTGTGCTGTGCAGGCGGGCCGAATGCCTTCCCAACCTGCTGTGGCTGTGGTAAAATGTAGCCGATAAAGGCGGCCGGGTCTCCGAAGGAAGGGGGTAGGCAGGATGTCCGGTCATTCCAAGTGGGCTAACATAAAGCACAAAAAGGCCAAGGCCGACGCTCAGCGTGGCGCGGCATTCACCAAAGCGGCGCGCGAGTTGATCGTCGCTGTCAAACAGGGTGGCCCTGACCCCGAAGCCAACTTCAGGCTGAGAATGGCTATTCAGGATGCGAAATCCGTGAACATGCCCAACGAGACGATGCAGCGCGCCATCAAGAAAGCGGCAGGCGATTCCGACGGCGTGAGCTACGAGGAGATCGTCTACGAAGGATACGGCCCTGCGGGTGTGGCTCTGATAGTGGAAGCTACCACCGACAACCGCAACCGAACCGCGTCCGACGTCCGCTACATCTTCTCGCGGCACGGGGGGAACCTGGGCGAGACTGGCTGCGTGGGCTGGATGTTCGACCGCAAGGGGTCGATAACCATCGATAAAGAGAGCTTCGCCGGCGGCGAAGACGCCATGATGATGATCGCGATGGACTCGGGAGCTGAGGATCTCAAGGAGTACGAAGAGCACTACGAGATTCTCACGTCCCCGGAAGATCTCGACACAGTGAGAAAAGCTGTGGAGCGTGCAGGCGTGGAGTATTCGGGTGTCAGGATCATCAGTGTTCCGAAGGCCCTCATGACCCTGAATCTCAAAGAGGCCATATCAGCGATGAAGATCGTGGATGCCCTTGATGAGCACGATGATATCCAACACGTGTATCACAACTTCGACATTCCCGATGAAGTTCTTGAGCAGCTTGAGAGGGATGACGACTAGGGCGTGCCCAACACGCTGGGATGGCGACCACGCGCGTGGCGTGGCCGCTTTTCTATGTAGGCGGGCAGGCGCAGGGATCTGCTGGGGTGTGAGCGGACGCGGGGGTGAGGCAGGTGCTGGTTCTGGGCATTGACCCTGGGACTGCCACAACAGGCTACGGGCTGGTGCGGGAGAGGTGCGGCAAGCTTGAATGCATTGGAATGGGCTGTGTTCTCACCAAGGCGGGAACTCCCCTTCCCGAGCGGTTGGAGTCCATATTCGACCAGCTCTCGGCTATCATCGCGGACGAGAAACCGGATTGCGCTGCAGTGGAGAAGCTCTTCTTCAACACGAACGCTACGAGCGCGCTTGCTGTGGGGCACGCTAGAGGCGTGGCGCTTCTGGCGTGCCAAAGGGCAGGATTGCCAGTGGCGGAGTATACTCCTCTTCAGGTGAAACTGGCTGTCGCCGGTTTCGGTAGGGCCGACAAGAAGCAGATACAGAGCATGGTGAAGCTTCTGATGTCACTCCCTGAGGAACCTAAGCCTGACGATGCAGCAGACGCTCTGGCGATCGCCATCTGCCACATCAACACAGCGCCGTATTTTGCGAGAGCATGCTTGGATGGTGATCTGAGGTCATGATATCGCAGTTGCGTGGAAGAGTAGCCGCGCTGGAGCGTGATGCAGTGGTGCTCGATGTGGGCGGGATCGGGTTTCGCGTTTCCGTGCCTGCCGGAACCCGTGCGTCCTTGGGGCGGGTGGGCGAAGAGGTTCGACTGCTCACCACAATGGTGATCAGGGAGGGCTTCGTGGGCCTGTACGGATTTGAGACATCCGAAGAGCGCGGGCTATTCGAAATGCTCCGAGATGTGAGCGGGATCGGACCCAAGACCGCCCTATCCATACTGTCGACTCTCCCCCCAGATCGTCTCATTCTGGCGATATCTTCAGGCGACATCCGCACGCTTTCTACAGCTCCCGGCGTGGGCAAAAGGACTGCAGAGAGGCTTGCCGTCGAGTTGCGCGGCAAGGTGGGCGAGCTTGCTCCAGCCGACGCTGCGCCCGATTCAGGAGCTGACTACGGCAGCGGGCAGGTTGGAGATGCCATAAGCGCTCTCGTGTCCTTAGGCTACTCACCAGTGGAGGCAGAGCGGGCGGTGGCGACCGCCGTTGCCGCGGGCTGCTCAGGCGAGGCATCGGTTATCATTCGCGCTGCCCTTTCCCGCCTAGCCCGAACAGAATGATCAGGGGGTTGCCGAGCCATGGATGATCAAGATGACAGGATGGTAGCGGGAGCGCAGACCGGTGAGGATGGCGCCTCAGAGCTGAGCTTGCGCCCGAAGAAGCTCGCAGAGTTCATAGGGCAAGACAGAGTAAAGGAAAGCCTGTCCATATTCATAAGAGCCGCTCTTGCCCGTAATGAGACCCTCGACCACGTGCTGTTCTACGGGCCTCCTGGGCTCGGGAAGACGACTCTAGCTGCGATAGTCTCGAATGAGATGGGTGTGAGGTTCAGAGTGACTTCGGGGCCTGCAATAGAGCGTGCAGGGGATCTGGCAGCCATACTCACGAATCTAGGCCCCGGAGATGTTCTATTCATCGATGAGATACACAGGCTGAACAAGGCTGTTGAGGAAGTCCTGTACCCTGCCATGGAGGACTACGCCCTCGACATCATCATAGGGAAGGGCCCCTCCGCCAGGTCGATCCGGATCGATCTCCCCCGGTTCACGCTTGTGGGGGCGACCACGCGAGCCGGACTGATATCCCATCCCCTGCGCGACCGGTTCGGGGTCATCCACAGGCTGGAGTTCTACACAGTGGACGAGCTGGCCACTATCGTATCGAAGTCAGCTGATATCATGGGAATACGAATCGACAGGAACGGCGCCTATGAGATCGCCAGGCGTTCAAGGGGCACGCCGCGAGTGGCCAACAGGATGCTGAGGCGCGTTCGAGATTATGCGCAGGTAGTTGCGGACGGCGCAATAACCCTAGCAGTGGCGGGCGACGCGCTCTCCATGTTCGAAGTCGATGGCCTAGGCCTCGACCGGCTCGATAGGAAGATCCTCTCCACCATAATCGACAAGTTCGGCGGAGGCCCTGTAGGAATCGAGACCATAGCTGCATCAATCAACGAAGAGCGGGACACCATCGAAGATGTGTACGAGCCCTACCTACTGCAGCTCGGATTCCTGGATAGAACCCCGCGTGGGCGCGTCGCCACGGTGAGAGCATACGGCCACATGGGTCGGCAGTTGCCTGAAGGCAATCAAGATGGGCAGGCGACTCTGCTTTGAAGATCTTGCTCCATTCATGCTGCGCTCCGTGCACCACCTACTCACTGGAGGCGCTCAGGGCCTCAGGCCATGATGTCCTGGGTTACTTCAGGAACCCCAATATTCACCCATACACTGAGCACCGCCGCCGCGTTGATACGTTCAAGGCGTACTGCGCCGCGGTGGGCCACGAGGCGATTATCGACGAGGCGTATGGATTGCGGGAGTATCTCGCTGCAGTTGGATCAGATATCGACAACCGCTGCGAGGTGTGCTACCGAATGCGGCTTGGTCCCGCAGCCGCCATTGCCGCCGAGAGAGGCTGCGATGCTTTCACTACAACGCTCCTGATAAGCCCATACCAGAACCACGAGCTTCTCAGGAAGGTGGGAGAAGCCGAAGGCGCCCTTGCGGGGGTGGCTTTTGCGTATTTCGACTTCCGACCGGGATACAGGAGGAGCGTCGAGATGTCGAAGGAAATGGGCCTCTACCGCCAACCATACTGTGGCTGCATTTTCAGTGAGGAAGAGCGGTACTCGAAAGCCTTCCGGCGGCGGCCTGAGTGAGGCCTGCTGCATACGGCGGAACCTGCATGGGAACGGTAGTGTACGTGATCCCTGCAGTCCGCATGTGAGGTTGATGCGGATTGGCCCTTGTAAGATGTGAGGGTGTTATCCTCAGGGTTCGTGATTACGGCGAGGCGGACAGGATCATTACTGTGCTTTCCGGCCCTGAAGGCAAGTTCGATGCGGTTGCCCGCGGTGCGCGGAGGCCGAGGAGCCGGATGGTCGGCGTCACTCAGCAGTTCTCACAGGCGGCTCTTCTGCTATTCCGGGGGAAGAACCTGGATACTTTGAGCACAGCGGAGCTCGTGTCTGCACATCTGAACCTATCATCGGATGTGCTGCGCATGGCATACGCCTCATACGTTGCTGAACTCATCGACAAGATGACTGGCGAACGCGAGAGGAATGATCACCTGTACCACCTGGTCGTTGCCACATTTGACGCGCTTGACTCGCTCAGCTGTGACCCGGCTCATGTGGCGCTTGCTTTCGAGGTCAAGTTCATGAGCCTGATAGGTTTCAGGCCTGAGCTGTGGAAATGCGTGGGGTGTGGAGCTTCGGCGGAGGCCTCTGGCTGGTTCGGGCCTGAAGCAGGGGGCCTTCTGTGCGACCGCTGCAGGCAGCGGGATCGCGGCAACGTGCCGTTTGGAACAGAATCCCGGCAGGCTGCCATCGCGATGCTCACATTGGGATATGGCCAGATATGCCTGGAGATGGCTGAACCGGGCGGCACGACCCAACTGCAGATGGCGCTACGGTCCTACGTGGACCATCGGGTGGAGCGCAGGCTGCGTTCGCTTGACTTCATCGAAGATCTCAGAACGATGGAGCGGGGGGAAAACCGGTGAAAGTGGACCTCAACAAGATAGATCAGCTTCGGGAGAGGATCGATCTGAGCTACGAGGAGGCGGTGGCCTACCTCGAGGCAGCAGGCGGAGACCTTGTACGTGCTCTTGTCACGGCTGAGCGTGACTTCGTTGCCAGTTCAGCTGCTGACGGGGAAAAGCCTGAGGCTGTTTTCGAGGACGCGGGCGAGCCTGCTGGGGACGGGTTCGGGGCAAAGTGGATCGACAGAGTGTCGAGCCTGATGCGCAAGGGGTCCTCGATGAGGCTTGTTGTGGAGCGCGATGGAACCCAGTTCGCCAGTGTTCCCGTGGCGGCAGGAGTAATCGGGATCATGTGGGCGCCGGAGCTGGCAGCTGTGGGCGCATTTGCTGCGCTTGCCTCGCGGTGCTCTGTCCGGATCGAGGATCCAAATCCAGGCACTGCGCCTAGGACCGGCGGTGATTGACAGGCTCAGGAGTGTTTGCTATAGTGAGGGCACATAAACACCCCCGGTGTTTCGGGAGTATGGCCTCTCGTCCCCATGGAACCTCAGGGGCGGAGGCTTTTTTCATGGAGGTGGGCGGTCAGAGTTGAAGAGTGTCTCCGTCCTCTACAGGCGGGCCCTTCCAATGGCTTTTCGCAGTCACCGGCGGTACCTGCTGTTTGCCGGTGTGCTGTTCAGCGCCTGCATCGTCATTGGCTACAGGGGATACTCCGGCTCCGGTGATTCGCTTCCGTGGGTTTTCGCAAGCCTTGTGAGGCTGAAGGACAGCATGGCCACTGCCTCTCCGGGGCGGAGGATCCTGATTCTGTTCTGGAACAACTTCAGGGTGACTCTGATCTCCGTGGGTTTGGGCTGGCTTTTGGGACTAGTCCCCCTCGTAAGCCTCGCATTGAACGGCGTCATCATCGGGGTGGGAGTCAGGTCGATGATGCTGAGATCAGGGGCATCTCTGCCTGCAGTGGCAGCATCCTTCGCGGCTCATGGGCTGTTCGAGCTGCCAGCCTTCGTGGCCGGGCAGGCAGTGGGCATTAGGATAGGGTTCCTGACGCCTCTCGCCTGGCGGGGGAAAGGCGGGGCTCCGGATCTCGGTCGCGCAGTTGCAGAGGGAGTGACGATACTGGTTCTGTTCGTCGTGCCTCTTCTGGCTCTCGCAGCTGTTCTGGAGCTTGAGGTGAGCCCCGCAGTGCTCAGGATGGCAGCCCCTGTCCTCAAGTAGTCGTCCCTGTAGGTGAATGGGAGGGAACGTGCTTGAACTTTCAGGACCTAATAGTAAGACTGGAGCATTACTGGGCCAGCCATGGCGTCACGATACAGCAACCTTACGTGATCGAGGTTGGGGCCGGCACCATGAGCCCGCATACGTTCCTCCGGGTTCTCGGGACCCGTCCGTGGAATGTGGCATATGTGCAGCCTTCGCGGAGACCTGCAGATGGCAGATACGGCGAAAACCCGAACCGCCTGTTCCAGCATCACCAGTGCCAAGTGATCCTTAAACCAAGTCCAGACGATGTGCAGGACCTCTACCTGGGTAGCCTCGCTGAAATCGGCCTCAACCCTCTCGAACACGACATCAGGTTCGTGGAGGACAACTGGGAGGCTCCTACGCTGGGCGCATGGGGCGCCGGGTGGGAAGTGTGGCTCGATGGAATGGAGATAACCCAGTTTACGTACTTTCAGCAGGTGGGCGGCATGGACGTGAAGCCCGTGTCGGCAGAGATCACCTATGGGCTGGAGAGGCTCTCCATGTACCTGCAGGGCGTTGACAACGTGTACGATCTGGAATGGGCCAACGGGCTATCCTATGGGGAGGTCTATCGTCAGGCGGAATTCGAGTTCTCAAAGTACGCGTTCGAGCTGGCTGATGTGGATGCCCTGCGTGGATCGTTCGATAGTTGCGAGCACGAGGCCATTCGATGTGTTGAGGCAGGCCTCTTGCTCCCTGGATACGACTACGTGCTGAAATGCTCCCACGTGTTCAACCTGATGGATGCGAGGGGCGCCTTTGGCGTCGCTCAGCGAGCCGCGTACATGGCTCGAGTCCGCGCGCTTGCGCGAAAGGTCGCAGTGGCCTGGGTTAAGCGCGAGAGGGAGGAGGCCCCGACGAACGATGGTGAGTGAACGGAAAGACGCCGTTCTAGAGATCGGGATGGAAGAGATCCCCGCAAGGTTCATGCGCCAGGCCATAGAGGATGCGAGAGCTCGCGCGGTGGAACTCCTCGCCGCGGCGCGACTCGATGCCGACAAGGTGCTGGCCTTGGGCAGCCCAAGAAGGATAGCCGTGTACCTAGAGGGAGTGGCGCCGTCACAGCCTGACCTCATGAGGGAACTCCGCGGTCCCGCGGCAGCTGCCGCCTACGGCCCGGACGGCCTCCCAACCAAGGCGGCGGTGGGGTTTGCGAGATCAGCTGGTGTGAGCGTGGGGTCACTGGAGAGGCGCGCGACCGCCGGAGGGGAGTACATGTTCGCCCATGCGGTGGAGCCTGGCCGCAGCGCGGAGGCTGTACTCACTGAGATATTCCCTCAGATCATCTCGGCCTTATCATTTCCGAAGTTGATGAGATGGGGTTCGCACGACTACAGGTATGTTCGCCCGATAAGGTGGATACTGGCCCTTCACGGCGGGGACATTGCGAACTTCCAGTGGCACGACATTAGGAGCGGTCGGACCACGATGGGACACCGCACCCTCGCCCCAGGCCTGTGCGAGATCCGGTCGGCTTCCGAATACTGCGACCGTCTCCGCGAGATAGGTGTAATGCTCGATCCCGAGGCGCGCACCGACTCCATACGGGAGCAGGCGAATGTGTTAGCACTAGCCCACGGAGGTAAGGCGATAATCGATCCCGAGCTTCTTGAGGAGGTCACGTTCCTTGTGGAGTGGCCCACCGCCTTCGTGGGAGCGTTCTCCAGGGAGTATCTCGACCTGCCTGAGGCGTGTGTGATTACTCCGATGAAGGATCACCAGCGCTACTTTCCAGTGCGCGATGGCAACGGCGTGCTCTTGCCGCTGTTTATCGCCATCCGCAATGGAGGAGACTACTGCCTCGACACCGTGAGGGCGGGGAACGAGAAGGTCCTAGCGGCGCGGCTCGCCGACGCCAAGTTCTTCTACGATGAGGACATGCGCACCCCTCTCCAGGACAGAATCGAAGCACTTCGTGAGCTGGCCTTTCAGGAGAAACTGGGGACAATGTATGAGAAGGCCGAGAGAGACCGCGAACTCGTTACGGTGCTTCTCTCGGGTGACGCTGCTCTTGCTGCTGCCCAGAGAGCTGCCGAGCTTGCAAAGGCCGACCTAGTCACCTCAGTGGTGCGCGAGTTCACCGAACTTCAGGGGGTCATGGGCAGGGAATACGGGATCAGGCAGGGCGAAGCGCCGGACGTCGCGCAGGCCGTGTTCGAGCACTACCTGCCGAGATTTGCAGGGGACGCCCTTCCGGCGACCCGCGCAGGCGCAGCTCTGTCGGTTGCAGACAAGATAGACACCATAGTAGGCTACTTCGGGCTGGGCCTGATCCCCACCGGATCGGCGGACCCGTATGCTCTGCGCCGGCAGGCGGCAGGGCTTGTCGCAGTGCATTCACAGTGGAGGTTCGATCTGGGCCTTGATGCCCTTGCGGAGAAGGCCGCAGAGCTGTACGATACTGCGGGGACGCTGGGTGAAACCCGTGAGAAGACAGTGGCTGATGTCATGGAGTTCCTCCGGGCGAGGGTGAAGGCAGCGCTGGAAGAGGCCGGGATCAGATACGACATAGCCGATGCGGCGCTTGCTTCCGGAGTGGCGCGCCCCGGATCAGTGTTCGAGCGGGCGAGAGCGCTAAGCGCAGTAGCGGATGAGGCTTGGTTCCTAGCCCTCGCTACTGCGGCCTGCCGAGTGAGGAACATAGCTGGAAACACGGAGTCGGCCTGTTTCACCACAGAGCGCTTCGAGGATGCGGCCGAATCCGCCCTGTACGATGCAATGAGGCAGTTGGAAGCGGACATACGTCCGATCGTCGGAGGCGGAGGAACCTCGCACGGGGCATTCGTGGATTCCGCAGCCTATCAGTCGAGCCTTGAGCGGATGAGCAGAGTGACTCAGGCGGTGAACGATTACTTCCAGGCAGTGATGGTCATGGCGCCGGACCCACAGGTGAGGGAGAACCGACTTACGATGCTAAGGTGGGTCCAGAGTATTCTCTTCTCAGTCGGGGATTTCTCGCGGGTAGTGTTCAGCGCGAAAGAGAGCTAATCGCGGGAGAGGATATTCCGTACGGAAGTCGAATTCGATGCAACTTGATGGACAGCGTATTGCATGGAATAGGAGGATCAACATGGGAGAGTGCAAGAAGCCAAAGCATGTGTACTACTTCGGAGGCGGCAAGGCTGAGGGAACAGGTGAGATGAAGAACCTCCTTGGGGGCAAAGGGGCTGGTCTGGCTGAGATGGTCAACCTTGGCATCCCGGTGCCGCCAGGGTTCACTATCACCACGGAGGTATGCACCGCTTATTACACGAACGACCGATCCTGGCCTGAGGGCCTCACGGAGCAGGTGGATGAGGACCTTTCCCGCCTTGAGAAGGACATGGGGGCCAGGTTTGCAGACCTGGACAATCCGCTGCTCGTCTCGGTCAGGTCAGGCGCTCGCGTGTCGATGCCGGGGATGATGGACACCATCCTCAACCTCGGGCTCAACGACTCGACTGTGCAGGGCCTGATCAAGAAGTCGGGAAACCCCAGGTTTGCCTATGACAGCTACCGCAGATTCATCCAGATGTACTCCGATGTGGTGCTCGGCGTGGAGCACGGCCTCTTCGAGCATGCTCTGACCGAGGCGAAGAAGGCGAGAGGCGCTAAACTCGACACTGAGCTCAACACGGAAGACCTGGTTGGCCTGGTCGCGGAGTACAAGAAGATAGTCCGCGAGCACACGGGCGTGGACTTCCCGGATGACCCCAAGGAGCAGCTCCGCGGGGCGATCGACGCCGTATTCGGGTCGTGGAACAACCAGCGCGCCATTACATATCGGAAACTCAACAACATCGCAGGCGACTGGGGAACAGCCGTCAACGTTCAGGCGATGGTCTTCGGCAACATGGGAGAGACTTCAGGCACGGGAGTCGCATTCACTCGTGACCCAGCCACTGGCGAGGGCGTGTTCTACGGCGAGTATCTCATGAATGCACAGGGAGAGGACGTAGTGGCAGGCATCCGCACTCCCCAGCCCATAAGCACCCTCAAAGACAGGATGCCGGAGATCTATGCCGAGCTTGTAAAGATCTACAAGGTTCTCGAGAATCATTACAAGGACATGCAGGACATCGAGTTCACCATACAGGAAGGCCGCTTGTTCATGCTCCAGACCCGGACCGGGAAGAGGACAGGACCGGCCGCTGTTCGAATTGCCGTTGAACTGGTGAAGGAGGGGCTCATCGACGAGAAGACCGCGGTGCTCCGCGTTCCTCCCGCACATCTCGATCAGCTTCTGCACCCAATGATCGACCCCAAGGCCAAGGTGCAGGTCATTGGCAAAGGCCTTCCGGCATCGCCTGGCGCCGCAGTCGGTCGCATCGTGTTCACTGCTGAGGCTGCCGAGGAGTGGGCATCCCGCGGCGAGAAGGTAATCCTGGTGAGGACTGAGACTTCTCCCGAGGACATAGGCGGAATGGACGCCGCAGTTGGCATCCTCACCGCCAGAGGCGGCATGACCTCTCACGCTGCAGTGGTTGCACGTGGAATGGGGACCTGCTGTGTAGCAGGGTGCGGAGCTCTGATGGTGAATGAGAAGCAGAAGAAGCTCACGTGCGGTGCGATGGCCCTCGAGGAGGGGGATTGGATCACACTCAACGGTTCAACGGGAGAGGTAATACTGGGCAAGGCCCCCCTGGCTCAGCCGGCGCTCACAGGCAACTTTGGCAAGCTGATGGAGTGGGCCGACAAGTACCGCGCTCTCAAGATACGCACTAACGCCGACACCCCGAAGGACGCGAAGCAGGCGCGGGCGTTCGGCGCCGAGGGAATCGGCCTGACCCGCACAGAGCATATGTTCTTCGCCGAGGATAGGATTCGCGCTATGCGCGAGATGATCCTGTCAGATACTGAGGAGCAGAGGCGCACATCACTTGCCAAGCTGCTCCCATTCCAGAAAGGCGACTTCATAGGCATCTTCAGAGAGATGGCCGGGCTGCCGGTAACCATCAGGCTCCTGGACCCTCCTCTACATGAGTTCCTTCCTACCCACGATCAGAAGAAGCAGATCGAGGAGATCGCGGCTGAGATGGGGATCTCCGAGGACAAGGTGCTTGAGCGCATCGAATCCCTGCATGAGCTCAACCCGATGCTCGGCTTCCGTGGTTGCCGCCTCGGCGTGGTGTTCCCTGAGATCTTCGAGATGCAGGTGAGGGCGATTTTCGAAGCCGCCTGCGAGCTTACCCGGGAGGGAGTCGCTGTCCTTCCTGAGGTCATGATACCGCTGGTGGGAACCACCGGAGAGATGAAGATGATCAAGGAATACTCAGTCCGCGTAGCTGAGGAGACGATCAAGGAGTATGGAGTCGATCTCCACTACATGGTCGGAACGATGATCGAAATCCCTCGCGCCACTGTGATCGCTGACAAGATCGCGGAGGATGCGGAGTTCTTCTCGTTTGGCACCAACGACCTCACCCAGATGACCTTCGGGTACAGCCGGGACGATGCCGGCAAGTTCCTCAAAGACTACACCGACAAGAACGTGCTGAAGAGCGATCCGTTCCAGTCCCTTGACCAGGAAGGCGTTGGTCAGCTTGTCAAGATGGGTGTTAAGCTTGGCCGCGCAACAAAGCCCGACCTCAAGATAGGCGTGTGCGGTGAGCATGGTGGAGACCCTGATTCGGTCGACTTCTTCCACCGGGCGGGCCTGAACTACGTGAGCTGCTCGCCGTTCAGGGTGCCGATCGCGAGGCTCGCCGCGGCGCAGGCGCAGATCAAGAACCCCAGGAAGTAACGGATGAGCGAGGCGGGCAAGAAGGATAAACCGCCCTCCGGATCAAATACCCCCGCATGGGGGATTCGCACGGCCCACGCGGAGTAAGCCCCGCGTGGGCCGTGCGCGGCCTCAGGTGAGCTATTGGAGGGATGCACGGTGAGTATCAGAGAGAGGATAGAGGCGGAGGAGGCCCAGCGGCTCTCCCCCTACGCCGCACTCGCCCGCGAATCCCGCGGACGCGATAGGTCCGAGGCGCCTGACGCATTCCGCACCTGCTATCAACGGGACAGGGACAGGATCATTCACTGCAAAGCCTTCAGGAGGCTCAAGCACAAGACCCAAGTGTTCTACTCGCCTGAAGGAGATCACTACCGTACCAGGCTCACACATACCCTCGAGGTATCGCAGATCGCCCGGACGGTCGCGCGAGCTCTGTCGCTGAACGAGGATCTCACAGAGGCCATATCCCTCGGTCATGACCTTGGGCATACTCCATTCGGCCACTCCGGGGAGGCGGCACTAAACGCGGTGCTCGAGGGAGGATTTCGCCATAATGAGCAGAGCCTGCGTGTGGTGGAGTTCATTGAGCGAAGGGAGAACCATGAAGAGCGAGGATTGAACCTCACCTGGGAGGTGCGGAATGGCATTGTGTGCCACTCCGCAGAATGGCCGGAGTACGCAGTGACCCTAGAGGGGCAGGTGGTGAGATACGCCGACAAGATTGCGTATGTGAACCATGATGTGGATGATGCTATAAGGGCAGGGATAATCACCGAGAGCGCGATTCCCGATGAGGCCAGGCGCACTCTGGGAATGAGCAGGGCCGAGAGGCTTGATACGCTGGTAGGAGACTTGATCGAGAACAGCTCTGGCCAGCCCAACGTCGTGCTAAGCCCCGAGGTTGCAGAGGGTATGGCGGTACTCCGTGAGTTCATGTTCGAACGGGTGTACACCGGCTCTGCGGCGAAAACAGAGGCGGAGAAGGCCAAGGCGCTTCTCATTCAGCTCTACTACTACTACATTGACCATGTGAATGAGCTCACTTGCGATTCGGGTGAGCCATCCGCGCCTGGCGACCCTGTGCAGACAGCTGTGGATTACATCGCGGGCATGACTGATCAGTATGCAATGAAGCAGTGGATGTCCAGGTTCGTCCCGGCGCCATGGGCAGTCTACTAGTCTTGAGCCGAGCAGTCGCATAACACGGGCATCCTTCGAAAACATTAACCGTACTCTCACCGGAATGGCTTCGAAGCGGAAACATTGGGCATAGGAGAAGGGAAACGCAATCCTGGGTAGAATTATCGAGAAGCAATCAGGCGCTGTCAGCCGCGATCCGGACGTTCCTCGCTTCCGGGAGGTCGTGAATTCGGAAGCGGGGTTTTGTTTGACAGGACCAAATCGCGCCTTGCAGGATAACGACGACCGCCGGCGAACAATACCCCGGCAGGGGCTGGTCGATGAGTGATGACAGGTTCCAACTACCGGGATGAGTTGGTCGACAAAGTACGAGAATCCAACGACATAGTATCCGTGGTATCAGAGTATGTGAAGCTCAAGAAGATAGGGAACAGACACGTGGGGCTCTGTCCCTTTCACTCGGAGCGCACTCCGTCGTTCAGTGTATCCGCTGATAGGCAGCTTTTTTACTGTTTCGGTTGCCACATCGGTGGGAATGTGTTCACCTTCATCATGAAGATGGACGGGCTGACCTTCCAGGAGGCGGTGCGGCGCCTTGCAGAGCGGGCCGGATTGGACATATCGTCCAGGGAGGAAGCTCCACAGGAGCGGGCGGCCAGGGAGCGTCGAGAGCGTTCGTATGCTGTCAACGCATTGGCCATGGCATACTACAGGCAGGTGCTGATCCGCACGAAAGCCGCCCAGCAGGCTCGGGAGTATTTGGAGCGTCGAGGTGTTGGCCCGGAGGCGCAGGAGAGGTTTGCCATAGGTTATGCCCCTCAGACGTGGGATGCGCTCATAAGGGCGCTCGAAACCAAGGGCGTCACTGCGCAGGAGGTATGCGATGCAAGCCTCGGCGTGCCGAACTCGGATGAGCGCTCCCACGGGTCTCATGATCGGTTCCGGAACAGATTGATCTTTCCGATCGTTAATGTGTACGGTCGCGTGGTTGGGTTCGGCGGGCGCTCCCTAGGAGAGGATACTCCCAAATACCTGAACAGCCCGGAATCTGCCGTGTTCGCGAAGAGGGCCAACTTGTACGGGATCAATATTGCGGCTGATTCCATCCGAACCGCGGGGGATGCAGTGGTCGTGGAAGGCTACATGGATGTGGTGGCAGCTCACCAGGCTGGCGAGGGCAATGTGGTGGCGAGCCTAGGCACTGCGCTCACTCCCGAACAGGTGAGGCTGATTTCGAGATACGCGAGCCGCATAGTGATATGCTACGATGCGGATGCAGCCGGCGCCCAGGCGACTATGCGCGGTATCGGCACTGCGAGAGATGCTGGGCTTGAGGTGCGGGTGGCTTCTCTGCCAGATGGGCACGATCCGGATTCACTGGTGAGGGCAAAGGGAGGAGATGCGCTCCGCACTGCGATCCAGAGCGCGGTCCCCTTCGCTCGGCACCAGGTGGAGCGGGCCATTGCTCAGGCTGACCCGAGCGATTTCGAGAGTCGAGTCAGGGCAGCTCGGGCTGCAATCGAGGTTATTGCCGGCGTCGATGACGAGGTAGAGCGGACAGAGTACATCCGGGAGCTGTCAGGCAGGTTGCAGGTGGATCCGTCTGCGTTCACAACTGAAGTGAGGAAACAGAGGGCTAGGCGTGCGGCGCAGCAGCGTGAGGCGCGGGCAGGCGCCCGGCGGCCTGCCGCAGGCGCTGCGTCGAGAACGGTTCAGCCAGCCGCCGCCGAGTCGGTCGGCACGCTAGGCGCCGACGACTCCGTTTCAGAGAGCAAGGCATATCTTGAGGTTGAAAGCGCCCTGATTAGGCTCGCGGCGTTGGGCGCCACTAACCGCGCCAGGGTGATCAAGGAAGTGGGGCAGGATGGGTTCAGGGTCGCCGCAAACCAAGAGCTCTTCCGGCTTCTGTGTGAGCAGGGCATGAATTCGGACTCCCTATCCGCAGCTGAGCTGATCGATATGGTTCCTGCCGATCTGAAGAGCCACTCCGCAGCAGTCCTTTTCGGGGCGAAGCCCTGGGAGGGTGAGGCGAGTGCAGCGGAAAGAACCATTGCGGCATGGAGGCAGTTCACAATGAAGCGCCGCCTTTCGGAACTCGACGTGGAGATACGCGAGGCGGATGCGTCTGGCGAGGACCAGCGAGTGAGCGCACTTCAGCAAGAACAGCAGAGGCTTCGCGGGGCCTTAGGTCCTGATGTGACCATATACTAGGCAATCCATACATCCGGAGATGCACGCAGCTGTTCGGAAGGGGATTCGGAAGGTGAGGAGACTATGCCCAAGGAATTGACCGCGCCCGAGCTTAAGGAACTCGTTGCTAAAGGAAGAAAGCGGGGCGCCCTCACTTACCGTGAGATCATGGACGCGTTGCAGAATATCGACCTCACTACGGAGCAGATAGACGACATGTACGAGGTCCTGGCTGAACATGGCGTTGAGATCGTTGCGAGCGCTCCCGAAAGTAATGCTCCCGCGGATGTTCTGGAGCCAGAGGATGAAGTAGTGGAGCGGGAAGAGGATGTCGAAATCGATCTGACGGTTCCTGAGGGCATTGCAATAGATGATCCGGTGAGGATGTACCTTAAGGAGATCGGTAGAGTCCCGCTGCTCACAGCGGACGAGGAGGTAGATCTCGCCGAGAGGATCGAGGCTGGCGATGAGGATGCGAAGCGTCGGCTCACCGAGGCCAACCTGAGGCTTGTAGTGAGCATAGCGAAACGTTATGTCGGCAGAGGCATGCTCTTTCTCGACCTCATCCAGGAAGGCAACCTGGGGCTTCTCAAGGCAGTCGAGAAGTTCGACTACAGAAAGGGTTTCAAGTTCAGCACCTATGCCACCTGGTGGATTCGTCAGGCGATTACCAGGGCCATCGCAGACCAGGCTCGAACCATTAGGATACCTGTGCACATGGTCGAAACCATCAATAAGCTTGTTCGAGTTCAGCGCCAGCTCCTTCAGCAGCTGGGGCGGGAACCCATACCAGAGGAGATCGCTGACGAGATGGATCTCTCCGTTGAGCGCGTAAGGGAGATCATGAAGGTGGCGCAGGAGCCTGTGTCCCTTGAGACTCCCATAGGCGAGGAGGAGGATTCGCACCTAGGCGATTTCATCGAAGACGAAGACGCTCTGGCTCCGCCGGACGCCGCGGCATTTCGCCTTCTCAGAGAACAGCTGCAGGAAGTCCTGTTCACCCTGGCGCCGCGGGAAGAGAAGGTGCTGAGGCTCAGGTTCGGAATCGACGATGGGCGGGCGCGCACCCTGGAAGAGGTCGGGCAGGAGTTCGGGGTTACCCGCGAGAGAATCAGGCAGATTGAGGCGAAGGCTCTCCGGAAGCTCAGGCATCCAACTCGCAGCAAGAAGCTTAAGGACTTCCTGGAGTGAACTGAAACCAATGGGCCTGACGCCTTGACCCAGGGTCGCCAGTACAGTATAATAATCAAAGTGATCATTCCTCGATAGCTCAGCGGTAGAGCAACCGGCTGTTAACCGGTGGGTCGCAGGTTCGAATCCTGCTCGGGGAGCCATCGGGCCCATAGCTCAGCGGTAGAGCGGTCGGCTCATAACCGATTGGTCCCTGGTTCGAACCCAGGTGGGCCCACCATAATTGTGAACGGGGCGGACAGATGTCCGCTTCTTTGTTTTTCCTGGCAACAAGTCACAGTTTCGAATGAAGGAACTTGGCAAGCTCTGTAGAAGTACAATGAACGAGGTGCCGGAACCTGATAGTCTGCATCGGAGGCGAATCGCGTCTTGAGGCGCAAATGCGAAATCTGCGGCAAGGTGATTCCCAAAGATAGAGTCGAAGCGCTGCCAGAAACCAGGCGGTGTATCGAATGCGCAAGGACTCGTGGAACAGATGTATCTGCGAGGCGCATCGACGTTGGAATGGACCCGGATACCTATAAGGATCTTCTGGGAGCGGTCCGTAGTTGACCGCCGACATCCGGCTGTGCTACGATAACGGTTGGAGCAAGCAGCCTGAGTGGTCGCGGGCGGCGCAAGCCGCCTGAGGAAAGTCCGAGCTCCGCAGGGCAGGGTGCTGGGCAACGCCCAGTGAAGGTGACTTCAAGGAAAGTGCCACAGAAATCAAACCGCCTGTGCTCTCGTTTATTGCGAGGCGACAGGTAAGGGTGAAACGGTGCGGTAAGAGCGCACCAGCGTCCGGGCGACCGGGCGGCTAGGTAAACCCCACCCGGAGCAAGACCAAATAGGAGGGATACAGGGCTGCCCGCCCTTCCCTCGGGTTAGGTCGCATGAGGCTCGCGGCAACGTGAACCCAAGATAGATGATCACTCTCGACAGAACTCGGCTTACAGGGCTGCTTGTGGCCATCTGTGACGCCCGAGGCCGGCGCTATGCGGCCTACGGGCGTTGCCTCATTCATAGGGCGCTGAAAGGGAATACAGCGCAAACGTGGAAATCCACAGTGAATACCGCACCATACACTGACGAGGTTATCAATTAGAAACCTCATTGCGGTGATCCGCCTCGGTCATTGTTGACAGCCGATACGGTTCCATGGTATACGGATGTACATGGGTCAGCTCAGGCTGAACCCTGTGAACCGAAAGGGGGCAGTGCCACGAAAAAATGGGTTTGCACTGTGTGCGGTTACATCTACGATCCTGCAGAGGGAGATCCAGATGGCGGAGTAGCTCCAGGTACGCCTTTTGAGGAAATCTCGGACGATTGGGTCTGTCCCGAGTGTGGCGCTGGCAAAGACGCGTTCGAAGAGGCGTGATCGACTGTACTGCAGAAACCATTCACAGATAGGAGGCTTATGCCATTGGGAGCCAAGCTTGAGGGAACCAGAACATACACGAACATAATGGCCGCATTTGCTGGCGAGTCGCAGGCTAGGAATAAGTACAACTACTTCGCCGATATCGCGCGCAAGGAAGGCCTTGAGGGCATTGCCGCGATCTTCGAGGAGACTGCGGATAACGAGAAGGCTCATGCGAGAAGGCTTGCGGGGTTCGTGGGCCTAGTTTCCATAACCGAGAAGAACCTAGTCCACGCAGCCGAGGGCGAGAACTACGAGTGGACTAGCATGTATCCAGAATTCCAGCGGATCGCTCGAGAGGAAGGTTTTGACGACATCGCCGTAGTCTTCAAGGAGATCGGCGAGGTGGAGGAGGAGCACGAGAAGAGGTATAATGCACTCCTGTCCAACCTTCAGAACTGTAGGGTCTTCAAGAAGGACGAACCCATAAGGTGGAAGTGCCGGAACTGCGGGTATGTCCACGAGGGACCAGAGGCTCCGAAGTCCTGCCCCGCCTGCGGTTATCCCCAGTCCTACTATGAGGCGGCCTGCCGGAACTACTAGATTCCATCCGTAACTAGCCGAGCCTGAGAGGAGGCGCTGAAGTTGAAGCTATGGAGATGCGGAGTGTGCGGCTATGTGCACGATGGCGACACTCCTCCGGAGAAGTGCCCCAAGTGCGGCGCACCCAGGGAGAAGTTCTCGGAGATACCCCAGGCCGATGCAGACATGATCCGCAGATCGCGGTTCACGAATGACCTCCATTGCAAGCTGATAACGCTGATGGAAGAGGTTGGAAGGCTGGCGAATGCCGGCATCGAGGATAACCTGGACCCGCCATGCGTGGGAGTGTTCAAGCTCGCGAAGGAGCAGGCATGGATCATCGGGCAGGCGTCCAAGGCCGAGATCAGAGGCCACATAGGCAAGAGCAAATGGAGCTAGGCTAGCGTACATAGGCAGATGCTTTCGGATGCAAGGTGGTAGGGGCAGTGATCATCTCCTCTGCCACCTTGCCTTTTGCCTCCTGATCCTCACCTGGGCCAGTACAGTCTCCCGAGGTAGGCGACTCCGATGATGGCCGCGACGTGAAGGATCCACCAGCCCGCTCTGAGGAATTCCCAAACAGTGTTGTCAACGGGGTTCTTTACTGCACTGGTCATGTCATGTCCCTCCGACTTGTAAGCATCGTTTGACGACACATTCAGCTTTCCCATCTTCCCATGTAATATACGTCTTGGAACAATATTCCATAGATCTGGCCGAATATGTAGCGTGCTTCAGGTTATGATACCTAACGAGGTTTGCGACGGTCGAGCTAAGACCTGCGACGGATCTGGCCATAGGAGTTGTCGGGTTCGTCGTGCGTCGAGCAAAGGTTGGTTGTGATCGTATGCACGATCACAGCCGGCCGGAGCGAAGATCGTTGTAGGTGGCCCAACTTATGGCGGCGGTTGATGAGATCGTCGCTGTAGGGAAATCCATCTGCAGCGGTTGAGCTAAGATCGGCGTACGGGCGAAAGCGTGGTGCTGTAGTCGAGAGACTACAGTATGATGCCCAAGTCCGGACGTTGGTCGATCAAAGGTTGTTGTAGTCCGCGTAATGGCTGTTCGGCGCCGAGAGGTGTCGGATAGTCACGCAGCGGGGTGCAGCAGCCGGAGAGAAGATCGCCGCAGACCTCCTTTTATTTGCGTTCGAGGCCTAGTTGAGGCGGCTGCTGCCCACATTTGGCTCTAACCGGTGCGTTTCCCTGAGCATAAGCGCGCATGCTCGACGGTAAAATACTAGCAAGGGAGGGATGCGCGTGAAGGCGACAGGGATAGTGCGAAGGATAGACGACCTTGGAAGAGTAGTCATTCCCAAAGAGATCCGAAGGACCCTCCGAATACGCGAAGGGGACCCGCTTGAGATATTCACAGACCGCGAGGGCGAGGTCATCCTGAAGAAATACTCCCCAGTGGCTGATCTCGGGGAGTTTGCTCAGGAATACGCAGACTCACTTTGCGAGGGCGCCGGGCATATCGTGCTCATCGCAGATCAGGATGAGATAGTTGCCGTCGCTGGACTGCAGAAGAAGGGTTTCGTCGAGCGCAGGATCACAGAGCATGTGGAAGAGGTGATGCGCAACCGGAAGCCCGTACTTGCCAACACTCCGAACGAGAACCCTCCTGTGGAGGACATGGAATTCACAGCCCAGGTCATCGCACCGATAATTGTTGAGGGTGACATTGCTGGTGCAGTCATCCTTGTATCGAAGGACGGGCGCAACATGGGCGATCTTGAACTGAAGATGGCGGAGACTGCAGCGGGATTCCTCGCAAAGCAACTCAGTCAGTAGGTCTTGCCAGGATCGATCCGCAGACGGGATCCTTCTGAGATCCCGTTTTGTGTTTTCGTGGGGCGCGTTGGCCCACACAGTAGTCGCGAATATGCGTGTTGCTCGATTACGATACCACTCGGTGTGCGTCTGGCTGCTTCGAAGTGGAGCGGTTCGAGGCGTGCACGGAAATCCCGGCGATATCCAGCCATCAGCGCATAGTGAGCCCGGGAGGGGTCCGAAGGACAGAAGGGCGCCGCGTCGAAACAGAGACGGTGACATGGGAGGGGGTTGCCCAGATGCACGTTTCTGAGATACGAGGTGTCCTTGTCGCCGTGGTGGTAATGGATGATCGCGATGTGGGAGCGGTCGGCGGCATGGACGATTCCCAGATGGTTGCAGCAGCAAGGCGCGCGTTGGGAGAGGTTGTGCCTGAGAACCTCATCAGAGACATCCTGGTTGGCAGGGAAGGCTCTTCTCTTCATGTGGCCTTCAGCCTGTAGATGGTCAGCATGTTCCTCGTGCTCCTGCGGGTGGAAATGAATACATTTCTCTTCGGAGCTAGGAGGTTTTCCACTCTCGATGTATAACTAACTCAGACGTACAACATCATAGCCAATCCGCTAGGGGAGCCGTATGGGCTGAGAGCGGGCGGCGGCGCGGTCGATCTGCGCTCCTCCGTCCGATACCCTTGAACCTGAAGGCACAGGCGACTGTGCCGTGGGCAATGCCAGCGTAGGGAAGCGGTTAAGCCGTTGCAGGCTGCGGATTTGTCGTGTTCGCGGCCTGTTTTCTTTACTTCGGCTCAGCGGGATGGCCAAGTGGGAGGCGCATGTAATGCCAAGCTCAAAGAGGCCGAGATCGAGCTCAGCCAGTATCATTGCCGAGGTCGGAGTCGCGGCGGCGCTATCTGTGGTTTTGGGCAAGATCGCGGTCTACCGTATGCCCCAGGGGGGGTCTGTTTCGCTGGAGATGGCGCCGATTCTCTTTCTTGCGTTCTACCGTGGAGTCCGTTCGGGGGTGTTGGCCGGGCTGGTCTCCGGTCTCGCCGAGCTGTTCATCGGCGCTACGATTGTCCATCCGGTCCAGGCTGCTCTCGATTACCCAGTGGCCTTTGCAGTCCTAGGGCTTGCCCCCTGGCTTTCACTTGGAAGCGGCGTGCTCCGCACTGTAACTGGGACAATCGCCGCAACTGCTCTTCGCTATCTTGCTCACGTGGTGTCTGGGGTGGTGTTCTTCGCACAGTACGCACCGGAGGGCACTCCAGTATGGCGGTATTCAGCCGTGTACAACGCGACTTTCCTCGGGCCGAAACTGCTAGTATCCCTGGTCGTAGTCGTATACCTCATGCAGAGGGGAGCCTTCAGTGATGGAGCGCGCGCTTACAAGCGAAGACGGCGCTAGGGGTGTGGATGCACTGGTATTCGCCGCAGGGGATTCTGCATGCCGCGATGCCAGGCGCTTTGGGGTTCGCGACCGAGTCACCGTGATATGTGCAGATGCGGGTGTCGAGCGATGCTGCGCGGCGGGTCTGGCGCCGGACATCGTTGTGGGCGATTTCGATTCCGTATGCCCTGCCATCCTCGAGAAGGCGCGCCTCGGAGGCGCTAGGATTGTGCAGCATCCGGTCTGCAAAGACGAAACTGACCTCGATCTGGCCTTGGCTATTGCCATCGAGGTCGGGGC
Organism: Clostridia bacterium; assembly: GCA_034926675.1. Taxonomy (NCBI): domain Bacteria; kingdom Bacillati; phylum Bacillota; class Clostridia; species Clostridia bacterium. Next base: position 74,591 of record JAYFQW010000001.1, read on the forward strand.
GAGGTCAGTGATCGTAAGCGGGGTCACTGGAGGCCGCATCGACCACACGCTGGCGAATCTCGAGGTATGCATGAGGTATGCCCGAGACGGCCTGCGGCTCTGCGTGGTGGAGGAGTGGGGTGAAGCCTACTTCGTGGCCGGGCGGTCACGAAGTGTTGACATATGCGGTCGGCCGGGCGAGATCGTTACAGTGATGGCCAGTGCACCAGAAGCTCTAGGGGTTCGTACTGCCGGCCTGCTCTACCCGCTTCGAGCGGAGACCCTACCATGGGGTGCGTCCCGCGGCGTGTCCAACCTCATGACGCATGTGCAGGCCACAGTCGAGGCGCGTGAGGGCAACCTCCTCGTCATTCACCTCCTGCATGGTTGACGCTCTCTGGTTCCATGTGTTAGATTTATGCTATCGAAATACTGCAAAGGCTGTGAAGGGGAAGAGTAGGGCCGGGGGCGGCTTTCAGAGAGCGGGGGATGGTGGGAACCCCGTGCAGGTCCGGCCAACAAAATCACCCCTGAGCCGCGCGCTGAAAGTGGGCGAGTAGGCGCAGCCGCGTTCCCCGCGTTACAGGGGATCACCGTTTGAGTGGGCCGGCGTCTGCAGGCGCCAACTGCATACCCGCAGTTAGCTGGCCAAAAGGGTGGTACCACGAGCTTGCCCCTCGTCCCTTGTATGGACGAGGGCGTTTCTTTTTCGCGGTACGGCCCGAACGGGACGTAGATGCAGGCGACAAGGAGGCAGCAGCCAGGCATGTTCAGGAAGGTCGACGCATCAATGGATTTCCCCCGCATGGAGCAGGAAATCCTCAAGCGCTGGCGCGAGGAGCATGTGTTCGAGGAGAGTATGTCGAGGCGGGAAGGTTCCCCGAGGTTCGTGTTCTATGAAGGGCCTCCCACTGCGAATGGCATGCCGCACCCGGGGCATGTGCTCACCAGGGCGATGAAGGACGTAGTCCTTCGCTACAAGACTATGCGCGGGTACCAGGTGAGGAGGAAGGCCGGCTGGGACACTCATGGCCTACCGGTCGAGCTTGAGGTTGAGAAACAGCTGGGCATAAGCGGCAAGCCCCAGATCGAGCAGTACGGCGTCGAGGAGTTCGTGCGCCGCTGCAAAGAGTCGGTCTTCAAGTACGAGCAGGAATGGCGCCGGATGACTGAGCGCTTGGGGTTCTGGGTGGACATGGACGATCCATATGTCACCTATCACGACTCCTACATTGAGTCGGTATGGTGGGCCATCAAGACCATCTGGGACAATGGATTGATGTACCGCGGTCACAAGGTGGTTCCCTACTGCCCTCGGTGCGGAACTGCACTTTCCTCTCATGAGGTTGCGCAGGGCTACCGGGAAGTGACCGAGCCATCGATATTCGTCAGGTTCAGGGTGAGGGGGCAAGACCATGTCTCGTTCCTGGCCTGGACCACCACGCCGTGGACTCTTCCGTCCAACGTCGCACTGGCGGTCTCGCCCGATTTCGAGTATGCCTATGTCGAGGTCAACGGGGAGACCCTGATCTTGGCCCGGGAGCTGGCAGAGTCCAGGATTCACGGGGACTTCGTAATCTCCAAGGTGGTCCGCGGATCTGATCTGCTCGGGATGGAGTATGAACCCCTGTTCTCATTCGCTGAGCCAGATCGGCCTGGGTTCAGGGTGGTGGCCGGCGACTTCGTCACGCTCACTGAGGGCACTGGCATCGTGCACATCGCCCCTGCTTTCGGTGAGGACGACATGCGCGTTGGGCGTGAAAACGGCCTACCTGTGATACAGCTTGTCGACACTCAGGGCAGATTCGACGACCGAGTGACGCCATGGCGCGGGATATTCGTAAAAGAGGCAGATCCGCTCATCATAGATGATCTACGGGCACGAGGCCTTCTGTATGAGGCGATGGATTACACCCACACGTATCCGTTCTGCTGGCGATGCGACACTGCGCTCCTGTATTACGCCCGCAACTCCTGGTTCATTCGCATGTCGGAGGTACGTGACAGGCTCCTCGCCAACAACAAGCAAATCAACTGGGTCCCAGAGCACATCCGAGACGGCAGGTTCGGCAATTTCCTCGAGAACGTGATCGATTGGGCGGTGAGCCGTGAACGGTACTGGGGCACACCTCTTCCCATATGGACCTGTGAGAGCTGTGGAAAGCAGCACGCGGTGGGAAGTGTGGCAGAGCTCAAGAGCATGGCGAAGGCACTGCCTGACCACCTCGAACTGCACAGGCCCTACATCGATCAGGCCATCCTGTCCTGCCCGGATTGTGGAGGCGACATGCGCAGGGCGCCGGAGGTCCTCGATTGCTGGTTCGATTCGGGATCGATGCCATTTGCGCAGTGGCACTATCCCTTCGAGAACCAGGATCTTTTCAGCCAGGCGTTCCCGGCGAGCTTTATCACAGAGGCGGTGGACCAGACCCGTGGGTGGTTCTACACTCTCCTTGCCATATCCACGCTGCTCTTCGACAAGCCGCCTTACGAGAACTGCGTAGTGCTTGGGCTGGTGCTCGACGAGAATGGTCAGAAGATGAGCAAGAGCAAGGGCAACGTAGTGGATGTGTGGAGGCTCTTCGACACTCAGGGAGCCGACGCGACGCGGTGGTACCTGTACACAGTGAACGCTCCATGGAGTCCGACCCGCTTCTACGCAGAAGGCGTAACCGAAGCCATGCGCAAATTCCTGGGCACTCTCTGGAATGTGTACTCCTTCTATGTGCTCTACGCCAACATCGATTCGTTCAGCCCGCAGGAGCATACTGTGCCCCTCGCGGAGCGGCCGCTTATCGACCGGTGGCTGGTGTCTCGCATGAACGGTCTCGTCGGAGAGGTATCTCGTGCGATGGACGGGTATGATATCACTGCTGCGGCGCGCAGGATTGAACAGTTTGTCGGCGATCTCTCCAACTGGTATGTGAGGCGGTGCCGGCGCCGATACTGGGCCGGCGAGATGACTCGCGACAAGGAAGCAGCATATCTTACTCTCCACGAGGCGCTGGTCACCGTAGCGAAACTGGCGGCGCCGTTCACGCCGTTCGTGGCAGAGGAGATATTCACAAATCTCCAGCATGAGCAGGGCAGCGTCCATCTGCAGGACTACCCCGTCGTATGTGCGGGGGCTTGCGATCCCAGCCTGGAGCGTAGGATGGACCTTGCGCGGCAGGTGGTGTACCTTGGCCGTGCCGCCCGCAACGAGGTGAACATCAAGAACAGGCAACCGCTGACTCGGATTGTGGTCTCTGCCACCCCTGACGAGCAGGAAGATATCTTGGCCCTGTCGGATCTCATCGGCGATGAGCTCAACATTCGGGCCATCGATTTCGCGGCCGACATGTCTGAGTTCGTGTCCCATAAGGTGAAGCCCAGGTTCGATCTGCTCGGGCCGAAACACGGCAAGCTCATGAGGGCGATAGCCGCGGCAGTCGCGGAGTCGGATCCGGAGTATCTGGCGGCGGAGGCAGCGGCCGGACGCGAAGTCGCGCTCACCCTCGGCGATGATCAGAGCGTGTCTCTACTTCCCGAGGAGATCAGTGTCGAGACTACTGCTGCCGAGGGCTACCACGTGGAATCGGACGGCGGTCGATCAATCGCTCTGGCCACCGAGATCACCGAAAGCCTCAAGATGGAAGGATTCGCAAGAGAGCTTGTAAACAAGATACAGGCGTCACGCAAGGAGGCCGGGTTCGACATATCCGACAGGATCGTGACCTACCTCGCCGGTGGAGACGACTCAATGCGCGCCGCTGACATTCACAGGGACTACCTCATGGCAGAGACTCTCTCTCTCGACCTTCTGAAGGGAGAGATCGAGGCCGAGTTCGTGCGCGAGTGGGACGTAAATGGCGAGAAGGTGACTATAGGTGTCAGAAGGGTCCGCTGATCTTCACTGCCACACAACTGCATCAGATGGCACATTCACGCCGGGCGAACTCGTGCAGGAGGCCGCCCGGCGCGGTCTGACGGCAATAGCCGTCACCGACCACGATTCTGTGGACGGTGTCGCGGAAGCATCGGCCATGGGTGCGGAGGTTGGCGTATGGGTGGTGCCGGGCGTGGAGATAAGCACAGATCTGGACAATGGAGAGATCCATGTGCTCGGGTACTTCATCAACACGCGGGATGGGCGTCTCTCGGATCTGCTGAGTTCGCAGAGGGAAAGCAGGCATGCCCGGGTGGTGCAGATGATAGGCAAACTCGCTGACCTTGGGGTGCACATTTCGCTCGAGGATGTGATGGCTTGCGCAGGCGACGGCGCACTCGGCAGGCCCCATGTCGCGGCAGCGCTCATCCGAGCAGGATACGTCACATCCTGGGATGACGCCTTCGCTCGCTACATAGGAAGGCATGCCTCGGCATATGTGCGTCGCTCCAAGCTTACGCCTACTGACGCAGTCACCGAGATCTCGGCCGCGGGAGGGGTTTCGGTGCTGGCTCACCCCGGCCTTTCGAACAGGGATGACATGATTCCCCAGCTGGTGCGTGCGGGTCTCGCTGGCATCGAGGCGATCTATCCAGACCACTCCCGCGAGCAGCGTTTGCACTACGAGAGAGTGGCGGCTCAGTATGGGCTGATTGTGACCGGCGGGTCCGATTGCCACGGCCCCCGCTCGAAATCCGGGGTGGTTTTGGGAAAAGCCACTGTGGATCAGTCGGTGGTCGCCTCATTGGCGGCCCGTTCCCGCGCTGTCCTGCAGTGAGTGCTATTGGCTGGCATCAATCAAACAGATGGTGAACAAGAAGCGCCCCCTTGCAGGGGGCGCCGCGTCTGGACAGAGGAGATCGAAAGAACGATGAACTGGTGGCGAGATCAAGCTAGGGGCTCAGACCGCCCGTGTCACTTTTCCAGAGCGAAGGCACCTTGTGCACACCGTGATGCGCATGGACGTGCCGCTAACAATGGCCCTGACCTTGTGAAGGTTAGGATACCACCGACGCCTGGTCTTGATCTCAGAGTGGCTAACACTGTTTCCCGATGTCGGCGCCTTGCCGCATATTGCACACATCTTCGACATGATAATTCCTCCTCGTAAGGCCTGAAACACACGATGTAAATGGTATCACAGGCTGGCGCAGTACGCAAGTGACGCCGAAGAAGGAATACCCAAGAGACGCGCAGAATAAATGAGAGATGTTTGAGCCGAAAAACATGGGTTGTCTTCGAGGTTGGCATTGGAGGTTGCACGATGGGCAAAGAGTTGAGCACCGGGCTGGGTCAGATCACCATGTCTGACGATGCGATCGCCGCCTTGGCCGGCATGGCTGCAACAGAGTGTTACGGCCTTGTCGGCATGGCGTCGCGCACCTTCACAGACGGCATAGCGGAGCTCTTGGGAAGAGAGAACATATCCCGCGGAGTCGAGGTCCACGTGGAGGGCGACGACGTGTGGGTGCATCTTTATATCATTGTTGAGTATGGCACCCGCATCACCGTGGTGGCGGGAAACGTGATGGACAAAGTCAAATACGTGCTTGAAACCAGCACAGGGTTGCATGTGGCAGGGGTCAACATCACGGTCCAGGGCGTTCGAGTGGGTGCGGACGGAAAGGAACGACGCAAGTAATGGCTGGAGCGATGCACAGTCATGGCCCTCAAGTGATGACCCTGGATGGGCAGACCCTTCTTCAGGCATTCGCGGCTGGGGCGGCATGGCTTGGTGAAAATAAGAGTATAATCGACTCACTGAATGTTTTCCCTGTTCCCGACGGAGATACCGGAACGAACATGTACCTCACGGTATCATCTGCGCTGAAAGAGGCGCAGAAAGTGAAGGCCGGCTCCGTCGGATCTGTCGCCGATGCGATAGCGATGGGTTCGCTCATGGGAGCGAGGGGCAACTCAGGCGTCATATTCTCGCAGCTCATGAGGGGATTCTCGAAGAAGCTCCACGGGCTTGCCACGGTCGGTCCCCACGATTTCGCTGCTGCGCTCACCGAGGCATCTTCAGTTGCTTACAAGGCGGTCATGAAGCCAGTTGAGGGCACTATACTTACGGTGGCAAGAATGGGCGCCCGGGCAGGAGTCCAGGCCGCCAGGGACGGAAATGACATTAATGCAGTCCTCGCTGCCGCTCTTCGGCAGGGGGAAGCCACCCTCGAGAAGACTCCAGAGATGCTTCCTACCCTGAAGGAAGCCGGCGTGGTCGATGCGGGTGGAAAGGGGCTCATCATCTTTCTGGAGGGATTCGCCCGTGGGCTTCGCGGCGAATCCGCCGAGGCCATCCTAACAGCAGAAACACGTCCCGGAGCGCAGGTCGCGCCGGAGGTTCCAGCCAAGGCGCATGCAGCAGTAGCGCACGCGCCGAAGCAGAAGATCGAGTTCACATACTGTACCGAGCTGATTGTGCGCGGCACAGAGCTGGACACGGAGGCTATCAAACGGTCTCTGGCTGCTGCGGTGAAGGGTGATTCCACCCTGGTGGTCGGCGGTCCGGATACTGTGAAGGTGCACATGCACACGAATTTCCCAGGCAAGATCCTTGAGGCGTGCGTTGCGCACGGCTCGCTCCATGAGATCCACATCAACAACATGGAGGACCAGAACGAGGAGTTCGCCGCAGTGGGAGGCGCGCAGCCTGAGGGGGCGCCCCTTGCCGCGCCGGTCAAACGTCCGTCTAGGGATATGGGGATTGTGGCCGTAGCATCGGGAGACGGGATCGAGATGATCCTCAAAAGCCTCGGTGTTGACGTGGTCGTAACCGGCGGCCAAACAATGAACCCGAGCATCCAGGATATCGCCGCCGCGGTGCGAACAGCGGGCGCCCGCGAGGTCGTGGTGCTTCCGAACAACGGGAACGTTGTGCTCACCGCCAGGCAGGCCTCTGAAGTCCCAGACATCAGCGATGTTGCTGTGCACGTGGTGCCCACCAAGACCGTGCCTCAAGGGCTAGCTGCGCTTCTCGCAATGTCGCCGTCTGCGCCTACATCTGAGAACGTGGCGAGGATGGTGGATGCCATTGCGAAGGTGAGGAGCGGAGAGATCACCTACGCTGTGCGGGATTCGAAGGCTAACGGGTTCACCATTCATGAGAATGATGTAATAGGCCTGGCGGATGGGACCATCAAGGCAGTTGGACAGGATCTCGGCGAGGTCTTCCGGGAGCTTTTCGGAGCGATGCACTCAAGCGAGGACGAGATCGTCACCGTACTATATGGGGCGGGAGTCACTGAAGCGGAAGCGGAGGCGCTTGTTGAGGCCATGCGGGAGCAGTACTCCGATATCGAATTCGAGCTTCAATACGGTGGGCAGCCACTGTATTTTTACCTCGTGTCGGTTGAGTGAGGAGGTAAACAGTCGTTATGACAAGAATCGCTATTGTCACTGACAGCAGCTCCGATCTTACGCTCGACATCTGCAAAGAGAACAACATAGCCATGGTTCCACTCACTGTGCACTTCGGATCGGAGAGCTACATCGACAGGGTGGAGATCACAAGCGCTCAGTTCTTCGAGAAGCTTGTGGCGAGCTCAGTGATGCCCAAGACCAGTCAGCCATCGCCTGCGGATTTCGAGAAGGTCTACAGACAGATCCTAGAGGACCACGACTACGTATTCTCTGTGCACATCTCATCCAGTATGAGCGGAACCTGCCAGAGTGCAATGATAGCAGCTGAGGCCGTCAATCCCGGGTCCATCGAAGTGATCGATGGGCGTGCAGTCTCCCTTGTGACCGGCCTGATGGTTCTGAGCGCCGCTGAGGGCGTTCGGGCTGGGGAAAGCGTGGAGGAGATTCGCAACCGCATTCACTTCGTGATGGACAACTTCGGACTGTACTGGACCCTCGATACTCTTGAATACCTGCGAAAAAATGGGCGCATCGGCCGCGCCACTGCGTTCATCGGAGGCTTGCTATCAATCAAGCCGATCATGTCGATCACCGATGGAGAGATATCCGGAGTGGAGAGAGTTCGCGGCGTCAGCAGGGTGTTTCCACGCATCATCGAGCTGATGGAGGCCGACATCGCACCGGGATCGCCCATCGATGTGGTGGTTCTTCACGCCGCAGACGAGGTTCAGGGCTGCCAGTGGATGAACGAGGTCAAGTCGAGGTTCAACTGTCGACGGCTGTGGCTCACTGAGTGCGGTCCCATCGTTGGTACGCACGCAGGCCCTGGCACCATGGCTGTGGCCTGGCGCCCCAGCATTATTAAGTAGCATGAGGGTCATAGCTGGCGCAGCGAAAGGCCGACGACTGGCATCTCCATCTGGCAGGTCCACCAGACCCACATCAGACAGAGTGAAGGAATCGGTCTTTGGAATCCTCGGCGATCTCGTTGAGGGTTCGTGTGTGCTTGACTTATACGCAGGCGCGGGTTCACTTGGAATCGAGGCGCTTTCGAGGGGCGCATCGAACTGCGTATTCGTGGATCACGACAGGACAGCGTGCGACGCCATAAGGCGCAACCTCGATGTGCTGGGTATGCTCTCTAGGGGCACGATCGTTCGCGATGATGTGGAACGCTTCATCAGGCGCGGAGCTCTTGGGAGAATGTATGGCATTGTGTTTGCTGATCCACCATATGAAATGGACAGCCTTTCGGAGCTCCTGAACCTGATGAATGGCACGGGGATTCTTTCCGAGCGGGCAGTGATCGTGCTCGAATACTCATCTCGGGCGGGGGCCATCCGCAGTGACGGCCCTCTCGAGTGCGTGAGACAGGAATCCTACGGAGATACACGAGTCTCTTTTCATAGGCTGTCGTCGGAGGGATGATAGTTGACCGTAGCGATATGCCCAGGCAGCTTCGATCCGATCACCATGGGCCACATCGACATTATCAAGCGAGCCGCAGCCATATACGACAGGGTGATCGTCGCGATACTTGAGAACTCGGGCAAGGCCCACCTTTTCTCCATTGAGGAACGGCTCGAGATGCTCCGAACAGCCTGCGCTCATATTCCCAACGTTGAGGTGGATCATTTCGAAGGTCTTCTCGTCGACTATGCGAGGTCGAGAGGATCTCGCCTGGTTGTGAAAGGCCTTCGCGCAGTATCCGACTTCGAACTGGAGTTTACAATGGCCCTCATGAACAGAAGACTCGACCCATCGCTGGAGACTGTCTTTGTTGCGACATCGTCAGAGTATTCTTTCCTGAGTTCCAGCATGGTGAAGGAAGTCGCCCGACTCGGAGGGGACGTCCGCGGGCTGGTGCCTGACTCGCTGTTGGCGCGCGTGCAGGCGCGTTGCATGGAAAAGGGCAGGTGATATCGTGGTCAAGCAGTCGGTGGTAGAGTGCCTCGACAAGATGGAGAGCATCATCGAGTCTGCAAGCAAGGTTCCCCTATCAAGCAAGCGCGTCGTGGACGGAGTCGAACTCCTAGAGCTTATCGACAAGGTCAGAATCGCTCTCCCTGAGGAGATACGACAGGCGGAGACGCTCATAGCAGAACGGAACAGGATAGCATATGAGACGCCATATCCTGAGTCCGCAGCCCCACGCCAGGCGTCTGCCTTCAGCGAGGCCTTGGCCGATGCCAGAGAAGAGGCCGGCCGGATCGTCGAGGAGGCGAGGAGAGAGGCTGCGGAAGTGCGCTCCGGCGCGGATGAGTATGCGGAGTCCACACTGTCTTCTCTCGAGGATACTCTGGAGAAGACGGCCGCGGTGGTGCGCAAGGGAATCGAGGAACTGGGACGACGAAACCAAGGGCCGGTCCAGGGGCGTCCCAGCTAGACTCGCCCTGCCAAGAACGGGGTCAGCGGCGGACCCGGAAGGCAGTGTATCGAGGCTTCGCGAGAGCCGCGAGCACAACTGTTGCTGCTGCGCCGAACCCCATGAGCTTTCCGAGGCTTGCGCATGAGTTCAGGAGCGTTGACACGAAACCCGGATACGTGTATGCTGCCCCGACCGCGAGTACGGTATTGTCGGCGAGAGGCCAGATTCGCATGAGCACAATTGCTGCCGCCCCGGCGAGGGCGGCGTGCACAGTTCGGGCCGCTAGGTAGGGAGTCAGCCGGACATCAGTGCCGAACACCATGCTGGCGACCTGCGCGAACACTGAGAGGCCGCTCCATGCGATTATGGCGCTGGTTGCTACAACTCTCTGGGCGATGGGGGCGGCTGCGCGGCTCGCGAGTTCGGAGCCTATTGTGATCTCGAAGAAGCCGCTTACGAGCGGGGAGATGATCTTGTTCGACACTCCGAGCGGCGACAGGATCGCCGCTATGGGCGCTGATATCAGCTCGGTTCCGTGGAACACTGCGAGAACACGGACGATGACGGAGAAGACCATGATGCATCCTCCCACGAGGAGGAGGGTGTTCACTGATTCCCTGATGGAATCCCCGAATATCTGCCCAAAGGAACGGCTATCCTGTTTTCGTGCTGTGTACAGCTCATGGGCAGCCCTTGACAGCAGGGACTCGCCGCGGCGATAGAGTTCGGTGGGCCTTTCGTCTTCAGCCCTGCCGTAGAACTTGAGCAGGAACCCCAGGAGTATCGCCGATATGTAGTGAGACGCGGCCAAGAGCGGACCGAGACGTGGTGCGTGGAACATCCCAACGGCCACGGCGCCTGCCATGAACAGAGGGTCCGCGGTGTTTGTGAAAGAGACTAGCCTCTCTGCTTCCACGCGGGAGCAGAGGCCCTCGCGGCGGAGCCTTGCAGTTATCCGTGCTCCCATTGGGTATCCTGAGGCTAGCCCCATGGCCAGGGCGAAGGCGCCTACCCCTGGAGAGCCGAAGAGGGGCCGCATGAGCGGTTCGAGGAGTGCGCCTATGAAATGGACGACTCCGAGGCCCATCAGGACCTCAGATGCTACGAAGAACGGCAGTAGCGCGGGAAACACGATTTCCCACCACACGCGTAGGCCATCGAGGGATGCTCGGAAGGACACCTCTGGAAGTGCGATTATGGCGATGGTGATCAGCGCGGCGAATGAAGCTGCTGCGTACACGCTTCTTCGCCTTGGTTCGAGGCGCGTTCTCATGTGAATTCCACTCCCTTCGGCGCGACGGGTCGTCCTCGTATCTATATTTGCAGCCCGGTGTGCGTATGCTGAAGGAGTTTCGTGAGAGCGGTAGAATAGAAATCGATATGGTTCCGACGGGGGGCTGGATCGTCGATGATAGGATCACCCGCGTCTACGAGGATACATCTGGGTCGAACAGTGCTGCTGGCGTTGCTGGCGGCATCCTGTGTCAGCGGGGCGGTGATCGCTCTCGTGCCGGGGCGCGTGTGCGCCGCAGAGAACAAGGCGCCAGCGCAGACTTTGCGAAAGGGCGACCGAGGAGAGTATGTGTGCGAGTTGCAGGAGTACCTCAGCCTTGCCGGGTGTCTTAAAGGCGTATCAGATGGGGTGTTTGGCCCTGCTACCCACAGCGCGGTCGTGAAGTTCCAGTCGGACCATGGTATACTGGCAGATGGAATCGTGGGCCCCATGACGTGGGCTGCCCTGGCTAAGGGGACCGGGCCGAAGGAGTCTCGCTCCTACGTGGTGGCGCAGGGCGACACCATGTACGGTATCGCCAAAAAGTTCGGAGTGAGTGTTGAGGCGATAGCTTCTGCGTCCGGGGTTGCCAAGCCGGAGATGATTCGTCCTGGCCAGAAGCTAGTCATACCGGTGTCATCGTCCGCCTCATCTAGGGCTCAGTCAGGCCGTGGGAATGTGGAGTTGCTTGCGTGGGCTGATGCTGCCAAAGTCTTTGTGAGCAGGGCCACGATTACTGACGTAGCCAGCGGGCTTTCCTTCAATGTGCAGAGGCGCGGTGGGCACAACCATGCCGACGCGGAGCCTCTCACGGCGGCGGATACTGAAGTCTTCCGGAGAATCGTGGGCGGCGCCTGGTCGTGGGAGCGGAGGGCCGTGATTGTAACCGTCGGCGTTCGCAGGATCGCTGCTTCGATCAACTGCTGTCCCCATGGTGGGCAGGCGATCCGGGGCAACGGCTTCGATGGGCACTTCTGCGTGCATTTCCTGGGGTCGCGCACTCATGCCAGTGACTTGGTGGATCCGGATCATCAGCGTATGGTCCGTGTGGCCGCGGGCAGGTAGAGATGCCGTTCGCACCTGACGTTGGTTCGCGTTTCGCAACATGGCGCAGGCCATGTTTTCTTTTTGAACGCTGAGGAGGTCTATGTTCGATGAAGATTCTGGTCGTCAATTGCGGCAGTTCGTCGGTGAAGTATCAGCTTTTCGACATGTCGGATGAGTCGTGCCTCGCCCGCGGAGGAGTGGAGAGAGTCGGGACGCCAGAGGCTTTCCTGGTCCATCGGCCGAACGGAAAAGGAAAGACTCAACTCAAGGTGGACGCGCCCGATCACGAGCGTGCCCTAGACGCTGTCTTCCGGGCTTTGGTCGATCCAGCGATAGGTGTGATCGGCGATCTCTCGGAGATATCCTCCATAGGCCACAGGGTTGTTCACGGAGGAGAGAGATTTGCCGGATCGGTGCTGATCGATTCCGAAGTGATGCAGGCCTTGATCGACTGCCAGGATCTGGCGCCGCTTCACAACCCCCCGAACATCATGGGCATCGAGGCGTGCAGGCGGCTCATGCCAAGTCTTCCCATGGTGGGAGTGTTCGACACGGCGTTCCATCAGACCATGCCAAAAGAGGCTTTCATGTACGCGCTTCCGTACGAGATGTACAGAAAGTACGGTGTGAGGCGCTACGGATTCCATGGCACGTCCCATAGGTACGTGGCCGGGCGGGCCGCTGGCCTCCTTGGGCGACCAATTGAGGAGATTAGCATCGCAACTTGCCATCTTGGCAACGGCTCGAGCGTCGCTGCTGTCAAAGGCGGCAAGTCGATCGATACGAGCATGGGTTTCACACCCCTAGAAGGGCTCGTCATGGGAACGCGGTCAGGCGACATCGATCCTGCGATCGTGTCCTTCCTCTGCGAGAAACTCGGCAAGAGCGCAAGTGAAGTGGTCCTTGGCTACCTGAACAAGAAGTCCGGGGTGTTGGGGCTTTCTGGTGGACTGTCCAATGATTTTCGCGATCTCGAGGAGGCCGCTTCGAAAGGCCACGAGCTTGCTCAGCTTGCGCTGGATGTGTTCGCCTACAGGGTGGCGAAGTACATTGGGGCGTATGCTGTTGCCATGGGCGCTCTGGATGGCATCGTCTTTACGGCCGGAGTCGGCCAGAACTCCGGGGATATGCGAAGGCGCATATGCGACAGGCTTGGATTCTTTGGGGTCCGGCTCGACGTGGAGAAGAATACATCGAGAAGTGTTGAGCAGATAATATCCCTGCCCGGATCGGGTGTTGCTGTCATGGTGATCCCGACCGATGAGGAGATAACTATAGCTCGGGATACCGCGGAGCTTGTCGGCAAGCTGCGGTCTGGGTCCTGACAGAGGTGGATCTGATGCGCATTGACGTGGAGTCACTTCGAGGGGAGAAAGGCGCCTCTGTGTCCCTCGACCTCGTGGAGGAGTTCCTTCCCCTCGATCTTCAGCGTTCGGAGATTAGATTCATGGAGCCTTTGCGCTTCGTTGGGCAGGCGACTAATACAGGTCAGAGGATCGTGATCACGGGCTACGCGACCGGGCGTGGAACGGCCACTTGCGACAGGTGCCTGGGAGAGTTCACAATGGATTTCCATGTCCCTTTCGCTGAGTCGTACTACAGGCGAGATGAAGCCCCATCTGCCGTGGACGAAGATGAGGGAGTCTACGATGGCGAAGTGATTGACATTGGGCCGGAGGTTGAGAAGGCCATCCTGCTTTCGCTGCCGTTCAGGATAGTCTGCAAGGAGGAGTGCCGTGGGCTGTGTCCCACGTGTGGAAAGGACCTTAACCTTGGCGAATGTGGGTGCGCCGGCAATGATCGCGTTTGAGGATCGGCGGGGTCTTGCCTCGCTGAGCGAAGAATAGTACAATAGGAAAGCTTGACGTTTTCCATTAGACTAGGGGGTGGGGAGGTTTTTCGGGGCATCTGCCAAGCGAGCCTCGAATAAACCGGAATCATGGCTAATCCAAAGCAGCGATTCGGAAAGTCGCGCACTCGCAAGCGCAGAGCTAACTGGAAGGCCGAAGCCCCTTCTCTCTCCGTGTGTCCGCAGTGCAAGAAACCAAAACTCCCTCACACTGTGTGTGCGGAGTGCGGATACTACAATGGCCGAGAAGTCATCGTAGTGGCAGAGTAGCGAGGGCAAAAGCAGGTTGAGCGGATTCACTCGGACTGCCACAGGTTCGGGCGAACCCGCTCTAAGCTTTTTATGGGGGAGTGTTCAATGCGCATAGCCGTTGATGTCATGGGCGGCGATCTGGGGCCGCGCGGGATGGTGGCAGGCGCTGCAAGGGCATTCGAAGAGTATGGTTCCGACATGATACTCGTAGGCGATGAGCGCATCATCCGCAGCGAGCTTCGCGAGCTGGGAAAGAGTGAATCACCCCTCGAGATCATGCATGCGCCGGAATCCATTTCCATGGATGAGGATCCGCTCTCAGCCGTGAGGCACAAGCGCGATTCCTCACTGGTAGTTGGGGCCAGGTTGGTGAGAGATGGGTCAGCCGGGGCCCTGGTGTCGGCTGGGAGCACAGGCGCATTGGTCGCCGCGGGTCCGCTTGTTGTGGGGCGGATTCCCGGCGTCGCCAGGCCTGCTTTGGCTACGCCCATTCCAACCACGGGAAACCCCTGCGTCATGCTTGACGTGGGAGCAAACCCGGAGTGTAGGCCAGAGCACCTGCTTCAGTTCGCCGTCTTGGGGGCGGCCTACGCAGCATCGGTTTTTCACATCGAGAGGCCCAGGGTTGGCCTCCTCTCCAACGGCGCCGAGGCTTCGAAGGGAAACGCAGTGACCGTGGCAGCCCACAAGATGCTTGAGGACCAGTCCAGGCTGGAGTTTGTGGGCAACGTGGAGAGCCGTCTCTTGCTGCAGGGTGTGGCAGATGTGATCGTGACGGATGGATTCACCGGGAACATAGCCTTGAAGCTCATGGAAGGGGTCGGGCTCACCATATTCGAAATGGTGCGCGAGGCTGCGGCTTCGAGCATGCGCGCCAAAGTCGGCGGGCTGCTCATGAAACCCGCACTTCGGAGTGTAAAGGCCCGGATGGACTACTCGGAGTATGGAGGGGCGCCTCTTCTCGGCCTCTCTGGATTGCTGGTCAAGGCGCACGGCAGTTCTAACGCGAAGGCTTTTGCGAACGCGATACGCGTTGCGGGCGAGGCAATGGATTCAGGGCTCACGCTCCGCATGCGCGAGGGAATCGGGAACCTCGGAGCCATTCCCGAGGCCGAGTAGGCGGTTTTCTCGGAAGATGTGCATCAGCGCTGACTTGAACAAGATTCGGTTACCCGATAATATGAGTACAAACGCGCGCACGCGGAGGTGTTGATGATGACGGAGTCTGAGGTCATGGCAAAGGTGCGTGAGATCGTCGCCGACAAGCTCGGCATCCCTGAGGAGGAGATCCTTCCGGAGTCGAGCTTCATCGAGGATCTTGGCGCTGATTCGCTTTACCTGAACGAGATCGTGTACGATCTTGAGGAGGAGTTCTCCATTAGGGTTCCAGATGCGGACTTCGATTCCCTCAGAACAGTGGGTCAGGCTGTTGCCTACATACTGGAACGTGTCTCAAACAGGTGATGACCGTGGCCTGGTAGAGGCCACTATAGGCTGCCATTTCGGCGATTCCGGACTCCTGGTCCGCGCCCTTACTCACACTTCCTACGCCTCTGAGCACGGGCTGGAGCGCTCTGAATCTAACGAACGCCTTGAGTATCTGGGTGATGCTATCCTCAAGGCAGTAGTTGCAGGGGAACTGGTTCGGGTTATGGGAGATGCTGATGAGGGCAAGCTCTCGAAAGTATCCGCTCAGGTCGTGAGTGGGCTCTCGCTTGCACGCGTGGCGAGAGAGATGGGGCTCGACGCCCACGTGAGGCTTGGCCACGGCGAGGAGAGCACCGGCGGCCGAACGCGGACTCGGAACTTGGCTGGGGTGATGGAAGCCGTGATAGGGGCTCTCTACCTCGACTCTGGATTCGAGCACGCCAGGGCCTTCATCGTCAGAGCCATGTCGCCTACCATTGAGGCGGTCATGTTGGGGCCAGCTAGCGACTATAAGACTGCTCTTCAGGAAGAGGTGCAGGGCGGTCCCTTGGGTGCGATATCATATCGAATCGTAAGAGCCGAGGGCCCACCTCACAGGCCATGTTTCACGGCAGAGGCGCTCATCGGAGAGGCGATAGCCGGCTCTGGGGAGGGGTCTAGCAAGCGCCAGGCGGAGCAGGAGGCCGCAAGATCCGCTCTGGCCTCACTGCTCGATGCGTCGTCACATCGGGATTCGTAACGCGAGCCATCCGCGAATACCTGCAGGGACGTCCAAATATGATTCAGATAGGATGCACGATGCAATCTGGATCGGCGATTTGGAGGTCTGGCCATGGTGGAGCGGGAAGACGACATATCTCTCGTCGCAAGATCGAAGCGGGGTGAACAGGGCGCTTGGATAGAGCTGGTGAAGAGGTATACTCCCATGGCGCGCTCCCTGGCCCGAGCTTCCTGGCGTCCGACTCATGACTACGACGATGCATTGCAGGAGGGCATGATCGGGCTCATCCGTGCTGTCATGCAGTTTGATCCGACCTGTGCTGGCATCAGGTTCAGTTCGTTCGCGTACCTCTGCATATACAGGCAGATCGCGAACTGGGCGGCTCGCGCATGGAAGATGCCTACCTACGCCCTTCGGTCCGTGGCGCCCAACAGGGCGGAAGCCAGCACGGAACTGGGACTGCTCCCGCCTGACGTGAAGTCGTCGCGCCCCCTGAGCCCTGAGGATGCGGCGGTTGAGGGCGAATCCGCGGCACGGGTGGCTGAGGTTCTTCGTGGGCACCTGTCCACCTTGGAGCTATCGGTAATCCTGATGGTCCTCGCAGGCTACTCGGCGGGGGAGATGCCCGGTCGTCTTGGGGTTACATACAAAAGCGTGGACAACGCTCGTTCGAGAGCTCTGCGCAAGCTCGGGCGCCTGGTCAGAAGATATGGCTCACTGGGCAACCCGGATCTGCCGTTGTACGGCAGGCGGCGGGAGGATCTGTGCTTGAGCCTCAGGTCATATAGGCGGGCGCCAGAGGGCGTGCCGAAAGACGTGCCGGAGCATGCACGCGCAGATGGCGAGTAGGCGGCGGAGTTGGCATCTATGGTAGAAATGCGGGCCGGCTCATACCGGCCCATTGCTATGGGAGGGCCATTCATCTTTGTACTTAAAGAAGCTCTCTCTCTTCGGGTTCAAGTCATTCGCAGGCCGAGTTGAACTCGACTTGACCCGTGGCATTGTCGGGATCGTCGGGCCCAACGGTGTTGGCAAGAGCAACATATCCGACGCCCTCAGGTGGGCACTGGGCGAACAGAGTGCGCGGTTGCTCAGAGGCTCGAAAATGCAGGACGTGATCTTCGCCGGCAGCGAAAGCCGGCGCGGGCTGGGTTACGCTGAGGTGACCCTTGTATTCGACAACTCCGATCAGTTCTTCGATATGGATTTCGACGAGGTTACGGTGACGAGGAAACTATACCGTTCAGGTGAGGGCGAGTACTCCCTGAACGGGGTGGCTTGCAGGCTTCGGGACATTAGCGATCTCTTCTCTGGGACAGGCCTGGGCCGAGAGGCCTATTCCGTGGTGGAGCAGGGCAAGATCGATTCGATACTGTCTGCGCGTCCCGAGGACAGGCGCGCGGTGTTCGATGAGGCTTCTGGCACAGCCAAGTATAGGGTCCGGAAACGGGAGGCAGAGCGGAAACTCGCTGAGGTTCACGCAGACCAGCTTAGGGTTGGCGACCTCGCTGCGGAACTCGCAAGGCAGCTGCCGCTGCTCGAGGCCCAGGCGGAACAGGCACGACTGTGGCAAGACCTTACTGATCGGGCTTCCCGAATGGAGCTAGATATCCTCTCTGCTGACATTCTACAGCTTGCCAGCCGTCGGGCGGAGCTTGCCGCTCGGCTCGAAAGCCTTATCGAGGAAGAGAGAGCCGACGCTGTCGCGGTCGCAGAGTGCGAAGCAGCTCTGGAAGACGCAAGAATGAGCGTGGCGCAGGCAGAGTCGGCGGTGGACGCCATGCATTCAGCTGCCTCCGAGGCTGCCGCAACGGCAGAAAGGGAGAGCGGGCGCGTCCAGGTTTGCGAAGAGAGACGGGCCGCTCTAGAGGCCCAGTCTGCTCAGATTGAGGCAATGCTTTCTGCTGAATCGGATCGGCTCACAGTCCGACGTTCTGAGTTCGCGGATGTATCGGCGCGGGCAGCAGAGGCGAGGTGCAGCCTCGAGCAGTGCGTGCACGAGGCGAAGCAGCTAGAGGCGCGAGCTGCGGAACTTGCGGCACAGGTTGCAGCGGCCGAGTCGGCGGCGGAAGGGAGCAGAGCGAGCCTCTTCGGTGCGCTTGCGCGCGGGGCGGAGCTTCGTTCGAGGTCCGCAGCGAACGAGGCGTCGAGGCGATCAGGGCAGGCGCGGGTGGAGAGAATCCGCGCACAAATCGCTTCCCGCAGCAAGGAGCAGGAGCGTGCCGAGGAGGCTTCTGAGCAGGCAGCTATCGAGGCTGTTTCGCTGGAGCGGGCCTGGGCGGAGGCGGGCAATGGCCTTGACCTTGCGAAGGCGGATCTGGCAACCTCCAGGCTTCGCCTTGAACAGAGTGCTGGTCGATTCGGTGCAGCCAGTTCCGTGGAATCTGAGATCCGTGCGACCCACACAAGCCTCGAAGCCATTCAGCGTCAATACGAAGGATACGGACGCGCTGTGAGGACCCTTCTTTCGAAAGACGGCGGGAAGCGGCTCGGGCTTCTCGGAGTTGTCGCTGACCTCATCAGGGTCCCAAGAGAGTATGAGACGGCCGTGGAGGCCGCTTTGGGAGCGGCTGTCCAGAACATCGTAGCGAGTTCCTCCGACGCCGCCGAGCGTGCGGTGGGGATTCTCAAGTCTGGAAAATCCGGACGCGCTACGTTCCTTCCCCTCGATATCCTGCGGCCGTCGCCGTTGCCTCGCTCTGAGGTTCCGCATGGCCCTGGCATAGTGGGCCTTGCATCGGAGCTGGTTGAGTGTGCCCCTGAGCACCGAAAGGCAGTCGACTATCTCCTCGGGAGAGTCGTGGTCGTGGCTGAACTCGCACGTGGAGTGGCCCTGGCCAAAACCGGGCTCAGGTGCAGGATAGTGACACTGGATGGGGATGCCATTTCCTCAGGAGGAGCGATCACCGGAGGAGAGATCCCCGATAGGCAAGCTGGACTGCTTGCCCGTTCACGGAGGCTCGAGGAGATTCAGGCTGATCTGGCCCGTGCGGAGGCTGAACGCAGCAGGCTCGGGCAGGACCGGGAGTCTGCGGCATCAGCGGTCGAGGCTTCCGAGGAGGCACTCGGGGCAGCTCAGCGCAGGAGGGCAGAGTGCGAACTTGCGCTGAGGACTCTCACTGAGAGGGCGCGAAACCAATCATCTGCGCACGTGCGCTCGTCGGAAGAGCTGGAGGCGCTCAGGCTTGAGTTGGAATCTGTTCTGGCTGAGAACGAGTCGCTAGAGGCAGATGCAGTGCGGATCAGTGATGAGGCGGTCGAGGCGGAGCTTGCGCGCGCTGAGATCGGACAAGCGCAGGCTGCTGCTGCTGAGAACCTCGCTTCGCTTCGGGCCGACGCGGCCGCGGCTTCGAGATGCTGCACCGAAGCGGCATCTGCACTGGCCGCTTCACGGGAGAGGACGAAGGCGCTCGACGCCGCCCTGGAAAGAGCCAAAGCGGATTGCGCTGCATCCGCGGCAGAACTGGCGCGACTTGGGCAGGACACCGAACGGGTCGTTGCAGAGTCTGCATCGAACATGCGCGAGATCGAAGCCGCGCGGGAGGCTGCAGCCGTGTGTGCGCAGTCCCACAGAAGGATGCAGGAGGATCTGGATTCGGCGCGTGAGGCCAAGGCGTCTCGTGCTGAGGCGGCCAATGCGGCCGAGAGAAACGCCAGAGCGGCGAGGAGGGCCCACGGGGCAGTCTCGGACCTTCTCGCGCAGGTGCGGGTGGAGGACGCGCGGGTGGAGGCTGAGTATGAATCCGCAGTGGGCAAACTGGCCGCATCATACTGCATGAGCCCTGAGGAGGCGCTCCGCCGCGACGTTGTGCTGGAGTCCAGGGAGAGCGTGCTCTCGGAAATAGCTGTGGTTCGTGCGAAGATATCAGAGATGGGGCCGGTGAATCACGCCGCAGTTGAGGAGCACTCCGGCCTCGCCCAGAGATGCGCATTCCTCCAGGGCCAGCTAGCGGATCTTGATGAGGCGCAGGAGTCGCTTGCCAGGGTTGCCGGCGAAAGCGAACGGGTGTGCAAAAAGCAATTCATGGAGACCTTCGAGGCGATCAGGATAGAGTTCAACGACATCTTCGACGACATATTCGGGGGCGGAACTGCGGATCTGATTCTCGATGACACGGATAATCCACTCGAATGCGGGATCGATGTGGCCTGTCAGCCGCCTGGCAAGAAGCTCACGAACCTGTCCCTACTCTCAGGGGGAGAGAGGGCTCTCGTGGCGATTGCGCTCTTGTTTGCGATCATGAGAGTCAAGCCAAGCCCAGTTTGCGTCCTTGATGAGATAGACTCCGCACTTGATGAGGCGAACGTTGCCAGGTTCGTAGATCTACTGGGTCCGTTCTCACGGCAGGTTCAGATTCTCCTGGTCACTCACAGGAAGCGCACTATGGAGTGTGCAGACACGCTCTTCGGAGTGACAATGGAGGAGTCCGGCGTATCGAAGGTGTTCTCAATCAGAGCAGCACAATAATGATGAGTCCCGCAGCATAAGCATCGCGGATTCACGGAGGTAGGTCCATGTCGCCATCGGTTTTCTCCGCTATTCGTAACGGGCTTGCGAAGACGAGAGACGCGCTCATGGGTAAGATCGAGGCTGTGTTCTCTGGCAAGTCGGCACTTGATGAGGATTCCCTTGAGGAGTTGGAGGCAGTCCTGATCCAGGCGGATCTGGGTGTATCGGCGGCGCGTTCGGTCATTGACTCGCTGCGCGCTCGCAGATTGCGCGGGGAGAAGCTCGACGCGGATGGTGTGAGATCGCTGCTTGGAGATGAGCTCATGTCCATCCTTGGAACTGAGCCGTCTCCACTCGTGCGTGCAGCAACATCCCCGACAGTCATCATGGTGGTTGGCGTAAATGGCACGGGGAAGACCACGTCAGTCGGGAAAATCGCGGCGAGCCTCTCGAACGCCGGAAACCGGGTGATGCTGGGGGCTGCCGACACTTTCCGTGCCGCCGCCATCGAACAGCTGGAGGTATGGGGCGGAAGAAGTGGATCTACCGTCATCAGGCACCAAGAAGGATCGGACCCTGCTGCAGTGGCGTACGACGCATTGCAGGCCGCAAGATCTCGCGGCGCCGACTATCTGCTGGTGGACACGGCGGGCAGGCTGCATACAAAGAGCAACCTCATGGAGGAACTAAAGAAGGTCAGGAGAGTCATCTCCCGAGAGTGCCCAGATGCTCCCCACGAGGTGCTGCTGGTAATCGACGCCGCCACGGGCCAGAATGCGATTGCGCAGGCGAGAGTGTTCAACGAGGCAGTGGGGGTCACAGGAATCGTCCTAACCAAGCTTGACGGGACGGCGCGTGGCGGAATAGTCGTGGCAGTAAGCCAGGAGTTGGGGATCCCGGTCAAGTTCGTTGGAGTGGGCGAAGCAGTCGATGACCTCCGTCCATTTGACCCGCGTGAGTTCATTCAGGGCTTGCTCCGACCGGAGGGCGTCAGCACGGCAGCGGAATAGCGGACCGATGAGGCAAGGATGAGTTGACACAGTTCGCCCGAGGCCATATACTTGCTGGTGTAAAGGTTTGCACCTTAACACTTGGATGGATGGTCGATGTAGATGCTCGGCAAGATGATTCGCATGGGCGAACTGCTTGACAGATACGGACTTCTTCTCACCGAGCGCCAGCGTGAGATGTGCGACCTCCACTACCTTCAGGACTTCTCCCTTGCTGAAATCGCCGAGCTTCATGGGGTGTCGCGCCAGGCGGTCCACGATACGCTGGCGCGAGCGGAGCGGTCGATGGAAGGATACGAGCAGGTCTTCGCGTTGGTAGCCGAGGGCGAGTCGAGGGAGAGACGGCTCGCACAGCTGGATGAGTCGGTGTCCGCCGCGATTTCGGCGGTGCTGGCTGTCGCTGATCATACAGGCCCTGGCGCTGCAGAGCTGTTAGAGGCGGCCTTGGCTGAGCTTACTCGCGCAAAGGAGTGCATCGCTTCACTGTCGAGCGAAAACTGCTGCAGGGAAGGTGACGTCTGATGTTTGAGGGGCTCTCGGCGCGGCTTCAGAGCGTTTTCAAGAACCTGAAGAACAGAGGCAAGCTCACGGAGAAGGACGTGGACGCCGCATTGCGCGAGGTGCGAATGGCGCTTTTGGAGGCCGACGTCAACTTCAAGGTTGCCAAGGACTTCATTGGGCAGGTGCGAAGCCGCGCTGTGGGCGAGGACGTGTTGTCGAGCCTGACCCCCGCCCAGCAGGTGATAAAGGTAGTCCACTCCCAGCTCACCGAGCTTATGGGTGGGCAGGCCTCAAAGATAGCGTTTGCTCCCAAGCCTCCTACAGTGATCATGCTCGTGGGGCTGCAGGGCTCTGGCAAGACCACAAGCTGCGCGAAGCTGGCGAACACCCTTCGTCGACAGGGCCGCAAGCCGCTGCTCGCCGCCGCGGACGTGTATCGCCCTGCCGCCATTAAGCAGCTCGAGGTGCTCGGAGAGCAACTCCACGTGGAGGTCTTCACCCTTGGAGAGCGGGCTGATCCGGTGGATATCGCTGCAGGCGCAGTCGAGCGTGCGAAGTCGTTCGGCTACGACACGGTGATTCTCGATACAGCCGGAAGGCTCCACATAGATGACCTTCTGATGCAAGAGCTTTCCCGGATCAAGGAACGGATCCATCCGGACGAGACTCTTCTCGTGGTGGATGCCATGACCGGACAGGATGCCGTGAACGTGGCCACATCCTTCAACCAGCGGCTCGTGATCGACGGGGTGATCCTCACCAAACTCGATGGAGATGCACGGGGAGGCGCCGCGCTTTCGGTTCGGGCGGTCACTGGCAAGCCCATCAAGTTCGTCGCCGCCGGAGAGAAGCTGGATGCCCTTGAGCAGTTCCATCCGGATCGGATGTCGTCGAGGATCCTTGGCATGGGCGATATGCTCACTATGATCGAGAAGGCGCAGGAGATCTTCGATGTTGAGCAGGCAAAGAAGGCCGAAGAGAAACTCCGCAAGCAGGAGTACACCCTCGACGACTTCCTGAAGCAACTTCAGGACATGCGCAAAATGGGTCCCCTCGATCAGTTGCTGGGCATGATCCCGGGATTCTCCAAGGCAAAGGCCTTCAAGGATGTCAAGGTGGATGAGAAGGAACTCGGACACGTTGAGGCGATAATCCGCTCAATGACCCCAGCGGAACGGAGGAACCCCGCGATAGTCGACGGGTCGCGGAAACGGAGGATCGCCGCTGGAAGCGGAATGAAGGTACAGGACGTGAACGGGCTTCTCAAGCAGTTCGGGGAGGCTCGTAAGCTGTTGAAGCAGCTTGGAGACGCGGGACGCCGGGGCGGCCCAGTGGGCAAGCTCCCGTTCATTCCATAAACGCAGGATAACCAGGCTCAAGTGGACCAGGCATTCGGAGGTGTTTTACAGAATGGCTCTTCGTATCAGGCTGACCAGAACAGGAGCGATCAAGCAACCCCATTATCGGCTCGTCGTGGCTGACTCACGCTCGCCTCGCGATGGCAGGTTTGTGGAGATCATAGGCCACTACAATCCTCGAACCCAACCAGTTGAACTAGTAGTCGACGCCGAGCGCGCGGCCGAGTGGCTTGGGCGCGGGGCGCGTCCGTCAGACACTGTGCGTGCGCTTCTCGTGAAAGCCGGCGTGGAGGCCGCTAAGAACGGGACACGGCTGGCCAGTGCTGCTGAGCCTGCTGAGGGTTCCGAGAAGTAGTCGGTGAGATTGATGACTGCAGCTAACAGGGAAGAAGGACGACTTCGAGATCTGGTGGTCTTTCTCGCAGCAAACATTGTGGACGAACCGGAACAGGTGCAGGTGAGGGAGATTGACAACAACGATTCCGTGATCTTCGAAGTGTCGGTCGCCCCCGATGATATGGGCAAGATCATCGGGAAGCATGGCCGCATCGCCAGGGCGATACGCACCGTGACCAAGGCGATGGCTGCACGCGAGGGAAAGCGCGCCATGGTCGAGATCGTGGGATGACTAGCGACCCGTTGATCCTGGTGGGAGAGGTAATCGGCGCCCACGGGCTTCGGGGCGAGGTCAAGGTCGCAACGTGCAACGGCTCACCTAGGAGGTTCCAGGGCGTACAGAGGGTATACCTGGAGCGCAACCCAGGGGATGAGCCCGTGCCGGCGCTGGTGGACTCCGAGCGCGCCCACGGCCGGTTCGCTCTCGTGAGATTGTTGGGAATGCGCGACCTGGATCAGGCCCGCACGCTTGTGGGGGCGAGCATGTACCTTCCTGCTTCGGAGATCCCGCCTGCGCCGGAAGGCGAGTTCTATGAGCACCAGCTTGTTGGGCTCATGTGTGTTTCATCTGCCGGAGAACGGCTCGGGGTGGTCGCTGATGTGCTGGACATGCCAGCCAACCATGTGATTGTAGTCAGGCAGGATTCGGGCGCGGAGTTCCTAGTTCCGGTCGTCCACGACATTCTACTGCAGGTGGACGTGATTGAAGGCCGCATAGTCGTGGATGATAGGCCTGGCCTGCGTTGATGCAGGCGGTCGAGGGGCATGGTGAGGCAGCGCATGGAAGTGGATATCCTAACGATCTTCCCGGGAATGTTCTACGGGGCGATGTCAGAGAGCATTCTCGGGCGGGCTCAGGAACGCGGGATTCTCACCATCCGGATCCACGATATCCGCGATTTCGCCACGAGCAAGCACAAGGTGGTCGACGACTATCCGTTCGGCGGCGGTCCTGGCATGGTGATGAAACCGGAGCCTATAGCGGCGGCGGTGGAGCATGCTCTCGCAGCGAGGGAGCTTTTGGGCGGAGGGGAGTCCAGGGTTATCCTCACCACACCGGCGGGGCGGAGATTCACGCAGGACGCTGCGCGGGAGTATGCGGCCTGTCCGCATCTGGTGGTGATATGCGGTCACTACGAGGGCATCGACGAGCGCGTGGCGGAGCTGGCAACCGATGAGGTCTCGATTGGCGACTACGTACTCACTGGAGGGGAGCTTCCCGCGATGGTCATGGTGGACGCCGTGGCGCGCCTGCTCCCGGGCGCCCTTGGGGATTCGGAGAGCGCGGCGGAGGATTCCTTCTGGCACAGTGTTCTAGACTATCCACATTACACGCGCCCAAGGGAGTGGCGCGGGCAGGGAGTTCCTGCTGTGCTCCTCTCTGGGGATCACGAGCGGATCCGGGTCTGGAGGCGCACTCAGGCCCTTGCGCGGACCATGGCAAGGCGGCCGGACGTTCTTGCGGAGGCGAATCTCTCTGAAGAGGATATCGAGATCATCGAGATGCTCAAGAAGGACTCCATGCTCAACGAGTGACGCGTTGATCCGGTTATGCTATACTGTCGTCTGTCGAAAACGGGTTGAGGAGTGAAATGCAATTGAATATCATCGATACAATCGAGCGCGAGCAGATGAAGCAGAATCTGCCCGACTTTGCACCAGGAGATACGGTTCGCGTTCACGTTCGGGTGGTTGAAGGCGCCCGCGAAAGGATTCAGGTCTTTGAGGGCACCGTCATTGCAAGGAGCGGCGGTGGAGCCTGTGAGACATTCACCGTGCGGAAGATGTCATCAGGAATCGGTGTGGAGCGCATATTCCCTGTCCATTCTCCCAAGGTCGACAAGATCGAGGTATCCAGGCGCGGTTCTGTCCGCAGGGCGAAGCTGTACTACCTGAGGAACCGGGTTGGGAAGACTGCCAGGATCAAGGAGCAGAAGCGTCAGCAGGCGTAGGGCTGTCGTCCACCGGGATCAGCGCGTGCATTCGCCGCTTAACGACGGGTTTCGGCGTGTACGGGAGGTACTGGAATGCATCTGCTGCCTGAAGATGGCGCGCAGTCTACCGACGAGCGTGCACCCAGCGAGAACAATGGGGAATCCCCGTCAGGCTCGTCGCCGAATGGGCGTGAGCCCAGGTTTGTGGCGAGAAGGCTCGCAGCAGATGTAGCCAACTACGTGAACACATTCATCGTTGCCCTGGTCCTGGCTGCGTTCATGACGACCTTCGTCGCCAGATCCTTCGTTGTACGGGGCAAGTCCATGGAGCCGACACTGCACGACGGAGAACGTCTGCTTGTGGATGAGCTGGGATACAGGTCTCGCGCGCCTGCCAGAGGCCAAGTCATCGTGTTCAGATACCCTGCGAATCCGCAGGAGAGATACATCAAGCGAGTGATTGGGCTTCCAGGGGAGCGGGTGGCAATCCTCTCCGGCCTGGTGTTTGTGGACGGAGAGGCCCTTGATGAGCATTACACCTCCGAGCCCGCCAAGTCGGATTACGGGCCCCGGAGGGTGCCAGAGGGCGCCCTGTTTGTGCTGGGAGACAACAGAAACGCGAGCCAGGATAGCCGGGATGAGTCAGTCGGAATGGTCCCGGTCTCGAGTATTGAGGGGAGAGCGTTCTTCGTTTTCTGGCCGCCTTCTCGCGCAAGGGAGTTCCGGGCGCCGGTGTATCGAAGAGCGCCTGGTTCTGCCTATCTGCCAGGCAGGTGGGCGTTTGTCAACGGAGCAGAGAGTGGTTTGACGCCGGACTGACTGGGTCCGGCTTTTCTCTCACGGGGGGGAGTCAACGCTAATGGGGCAGAGCTGGTACCCAGGCCATATGGCGAAAGCCCTTACGGGTCTGCGCCAGAGCATGAGATTGGTAGACGTGATGATTGAGATCCTAGACGCAAGGGCCCCAAGATGCACGGCGAACCCACAGTTTGCGCTGGCGGCTGGGAACAAGCCCAGGCTGATTGTTCTCACCAAGGCCGATCTGGCCGACCCTGCGGCCACGAAGGCATGGATGGGCCGTTTCAAGCAGGAGGGGGTCCGTGCGGTGCTGGCAAACTGCCAGAATGGCAGCGGGGTTTCTGCGGCCATTGCAGCCGCGGAGTCTGTTGCAGCTGACGCCCATGGAACAGGTGATCACTCCGAGGTCGCTCTAGAGCGGAGGATTCACAGGAGGTTCAGGTCCGTGGTTGTTGGCATTCCAAACGTGGGGAAGTCCTCATTCATCAACCAGGCAGCCGGCAGAGCCGGAGCGAAAACAGGCGACCGACCTGGGGTGACGCGAGGGCCGCAATGGATAGTGGTTGGGCGCGATCTTGAACTGCTCGACACTCCGGGCATCATGCCCCCAAGGGTTGACGATCCTTCAACATGGTTTGTGCTTGGGTGCATAGCCTGCATCTCCGACACTCAGTATGATGTGGAAGAAGTGGCTGCATCACTTGCCGGGCGTCTGGTTGAGTCAGGCCCTGTGCAGTGGCGTGAGAGATACGGGATGCCTCCGGAGCTCACTGACCCCGGGCTGATCCTGCAGCACGTCGCCAGGGTGCGCAAATGCGTTCTGCCCGGCGGGGGGGAAGACACCGCGCGCGCGGCCGACCTTTTCATCAGGGACTTCCGATCTGGTCGTCTCGGCCGGATAACGCTGGATCTGCCATGAGCGCGCTCGCAGATTTCGATGATTGCCTGAGGAGTGCTGGATTCCCAGTGATTGCAGGCGTCGATGAGGCGGGGCGTGGTCCACTCGCTGGGCCGGTCATTGCCGCGGTCGTTGTGATGCGAGCCTCATCACATGTTGACGGGGTGAGGGATTCCAAGAAACTCACGGCTACCGTCCGCGAGCATCTTCTATTCGAAATCATCAGGCGCAGCGCCGAAGTGAGCATCGGCCTCGCCTGGCAGGATGAGATAGATGCTGCTAACATAAGGGTAGCGTCACTTGCGGCCATGTCCCGCGCAGTGGGAGGCCTTACGACGAAACCCAGCGCCATATTGGTCGACGGGCGTGATCTCCCTGCAATGCCGTTCCCAGGAATTGCACTCGTGAAAGGCGATGGCCGAAGCGAGTGCGTGGCGGCGGCTTCTATTGTAGCTAAGGTCGTGAGAGATGCGCTTATGTGTGAGTATCATGTTCTGTACCCTCAGT
The DNA here is from genome assembly GCA_034926675.1 of Clostridia bacterium. Classification (NCBI taxonomy): domain Bacteria; kingdom Bacillati; phylum Bacillota; class Clostridia; species Clostridia bacterium. The sequence continues at coordinate 102,651 of JAYFQW010000001.1, forward strand.
ACGGCTTCAACCGACACAAGGGCTATCCCACTGTCGAGCACCTGAGGCGGCTGGCGGAATGGGGTCCATGCGCCATTCACAGGCGCACATTCCACGGAGTGGGATGGGGCTAATGCCAATGAGATTAGTCGACGCCCGAAAGGGCGATTTTTCATTTTATGGTAGGAGTTAGGCTCCTCGATGGCGAATCCAGTTCCCAGAGGAGTGCTGCAAATGAACCTGCATGAAATTGGCATGGCAGGCGAGGATCTGGCAGCGGAGTATCTCATCGCCAAGGGCTACAGGATACTGGAGCGCAACATGCGCATCGGGCATTTGGAGATCGATATCCTTGCCTGCGATCGCGATACTCTCGCAGTTGTGGAGGTCAAGACCCGCCTCTCCAGCCTGTTCGGAAGAGCAGAGGAGCAGATCTCAAAGAGGAAGCGACAGGCCCTAATCCGATGCGCCCAGTCCATTTGGGCATCGTGTCCCGGTTGGAATGTGCGAGTGGATGTTGTGGCCATTGCAGGTCGTATGACTGATGAGCCTTCGCTCGACGCAGTTCAAATCGAGCACTTCATCGGGGTTGAGCTGGCGTAGCAGACTGGGGGTAGGAGCGTGTTTGCTCGTGCGCATGGATGTGCAGTGCGCGGCATCACCGGGCTCATGGTGGAGGTGGAGGTCGACGTCGCCCGCGGACTGCCATCCTTCGAAATCGTGGGGCTTCCTGACCCTTCAGTCAGGGAGTCGCGCGAGCGGGTGAGGGCGGCCATACGCAACTCCGGTTTCGAGTTTCCCATGGGCAGGATAACAGTCAACCTTGCGCCAGCCGACGTGAGAAAGGTCGGAGTGGGCCTGGATCTGCCCATAGCAGTGTCCATCCTAGCAGCCGTAGGGGCTGTCCCCGAAAGTCGCCTGGAGCGGGCGACGCTCATCGGAGAGCTCGCGCTCGACGGGTCCGTCCGTCCTGTGCGCGGAGTGCTTCCTGCCGCTGCCGCTGCCTGGCAGTGCGGGCTTGGCGCCGCCCTGGTGCCGCCTGATAACGCGCAGGAGGCGAAGTGTATCGGCAACCTGGACGTGCTGGCGCCGGGAACCCTTTGCGAGGCGGTTCGTTATCTGAATACGGGAGCGCGCCCAGCCCTTCCTCAAAGGCGTGGGCACGATAAGGAATCTTTTGGGGCAGGGCCGGATTTCTCGTGTGTGATCGGACAGCGTTCCGCGGCAAGAGCGTTGGAAGTCGCGGTGGCCGGCGGACACAATCTGATCATGGTGGGATCTCCAGGTGGCGGCAAGACTCTCTTGGCATCCTGCGTTCCATCGATTCTGCCCGAAATGAGCATGCGCGAGGCGATCGAGGTATCCTGCGTCAAGAGCGTGTCTGGATCTGACATGGCTGCCGGAATTGCCACCGTGCGTCCATTCAGGCAGCCCCACCCGTCAGTTACCCTGGTTGGGATGTTGGGCGGCGGCAGCCCTCCAATGCCGGGCGAGGTCACACTTGCCCACGCAGGCGTGCTGTATCTCGATGAGTTCTGCGAATTCCCGAGGCCGGTCCTAGAAAGCCTACGTAGTCCGATGGAGGCTGGGGTCATCACCGTGTCAAGGGCACGTGCTGCTGTCACGTTTCCCTCCAGTTTCATGTTGATCGCATCGGCAAATCCATGCGCGTGCGGAAACCACGGGGACAGTGAGCGCCGTTGCGTATGCACTGGCGTACAACTGGCGAGGCATAGGAGGCGACTGTGCGGCCCCTTGGTGGATCGAATCGACATACAGGTCGAGGTTCCCAGGGTGAACTGGGATAATCTGCGCATGTGCGACGACCGGAGGTCATCATCGGAGATACGCGAGGCTGTGGGCAATGCCCGAAGGTTACAGGAGGCGCGGTACGGACGTGAGGGTGAGACGAACTCCAGGCTGGGCGCGAACGAGATAGAGAGGAAGGCGCACCTTCGCGCTGAGGCCCACGCGACTCTGGTCGAGGCTGTTCGAACCATGCGCCTCTCAGTGAGAACCTACCACAGGCTCATCAAGGTTGCTAGGACAATAGCCGACCTGGATGGATCCGAATCAATAGCAGAGGAGCATGCCCTGGAGGCGCTTCAGTATCGGATGCTCGAGCCTGCGATCGGCTGCGCAGGTGCTGAGGTGGATCCAGATGACTGATGATGGCGCCTGCTACATCCATCCAGGGAGATTCATGAGCGCATTCGATGCTCCGGATGGGCCGGAGCTTGCGGCATGGATCTTTTGGAACATGGCGCCCGGGGTGGGACCTGCCACATTCTGCAGGCTGCTGCAGGATTACGGAACAGCCCAGATGGCAGCACGGGCGGCAGCGGGCGGAGGAGTGAAGCCCTCATATGTCAGTGCCGATGGTTGGAGATGGGCCTCTTCATTTCGGGATCCCATCGGGCAGGGGATGAAGGAGGCGGATACTGCGGCAAGCGCTGGAGCATCAATAGTAGCTGTTCCCGCGGCAGGCTATCCCCCCTTGTTGCGTGAGATATTCGACCCGCCCATTCTCCTCTACGTCCTCGGGTCTGTGGGGCTTGCTGGTAATCCGTGGGTTACAGTAGTGGGATCAAGGGACGCCACCGGGTACGGCGTGAACATGGCAGGATCATTCGCGGGCGCCCTCGTTAGAGTGGGCATTGGGGTTGCTAGTGGGCTTGCCCGAGGGATCGACGCTGCTGCTCACCGCGGAGCGACGTCCCATGGAGGCCCTACAATGGGGCTTCTGGGAGCGGGAATCGGGTACAACATGACATCGAGATTGCGCAGGCTTGTCTCCGAGGTGACGGAGAACGGATGCATTGCATCGCCCTTCCCGTGGGCATGCCCCGCCTCGAGGCTTACGTTTCGCTCAAGGAACCGGATCATGAGCGGAGTATCAAGGGCATGCATAGTGGTGGAAGGGACCTTGGCAAGCGGAGCTCTTGTAACGGGACGGCTCGCAGCCGAGCAGAACAGGAGTGTATACGCGGTTCCCGGCGACATTAACAAACCGACTTCGCAGGCGCCTTTCTCACTGATGGCGGAGGGAGCTACGATGTTGCTGAGCATATGGGATGTCCTTCGGGAATTCGGCTTGCACCCTCCGTCTGAGGGCGGGAGGAGCAATGGCGGTGGCCATGGAATGCCGACCCCAAGGCAGCCCGCGCCGACTCATCGGCTGGACCCTGTGGAATCCGAAGTGTACGATGTGATTGGATCTGGGACCGAGTTCGACGCGGTGCAATCATCGGTGGGCATGCCCACGAGCGACCTTCTGGCATGCCTCTCCCGGCTTGAGTTGTTCGGCCTGATCAGAAGGGAAGCCGGAATGAGGTTCAGCAGGCGCTGACCGACGAGATGCGAGCTTAGGGCAGTGCTCTTATGCAGCGGGCGAGAACCGCGCATGCGTGTTGACCTCGGGTAGTCGCTGAGTTAAACTGTTCCTGACATTCTGCCCCTGGAGGTGCCTGTATGGCCAAGACCCTCGTGATTGTAGAGTCGCCGGCGAAGGTGAAGACCCTATCCAAGTTCCTAGGCCGCCAGTACACTGTTAGAGCATCGGTTGGCCACGTGAGGGACTTGCCCAAGAGCCAACTAGGCGTTGACGTTGATAACGGCTACGCCCCGAAATACATAACCATACGCGGCAAGGGCGATGTCATCCGCGAACTCAGGGAATCGGCCAGGAAATCGGATCGGATCCTCCTTGCAACAGACCCAGACCGGGAGGGCGAGGCCATATCCTGGCATCTCGCACAGATCCTGAATGTAGATCCGGAGTCGAACTGCAGGATAGAGTTCAACGAGATAACTGAGAACGCAGTGAAGAGCGCCATCAAGGGCCCAAGGCGCATCCACTCAGGACGTGTGAACGCGCAACAGGCCAGGCGCATTCTGGATCGGCTGGTGGGCTACAACCTCAGCCCATTCCTGTGGCGCAAGATCCGCCGCGGCCTTTCTGCAGGACGCGTGCAATCATCTGCCCTGAAGCTCATATGCGACAGGGAACGGGAGATCGCGAAATTCGTTTCAGAGGAGTACTGGACGATTACTGCTGTGCTCTCTCCGGATGCACGAGGCCAGAGGTTTCAGGCACGGCTGATAGCGGGCGACGATGGTCGGATCGCCAAGGCAGAGGCCGACAAGGTCGCAAGTGAACTCGATGGGGTCGACTACAAGGTGAAGTCCATATCAGTCAAGGAGCAGGCGAAGAGGCCTGCGCCTCCATTCACTACAAGTACGCTTCAACAAGAGGCATGGAGGAAACTGGGTTTCTCCGCCAAGCGGACGATGGGAATAGCCCAGCAGCTCTATGAAGGGGTAGAGGTGGCAGGTGAGGGACACGTCGCACTGATCACGTACATGCGAACTGACTCCACGCGTATCGCAGCTGAGGCCCAGGCGGCCGCCGGGGAGTACGTGAAAGGACGATACGGCGCAGAGTATGTGCCGAACAGCCCCAGGGAGTACAAGGCCAAGAGCGGCGCACAGGACGCGCACGAGGCCGTGCGCCCAACCATGGTATGGCGCGATCCCAACGGCCTCTCAGGCGCTCTCGGCCGCGACCAGGTCAGGCTCTACAGGCTGATCTGGGAGAGATTCACGGCAAGCCAGATGTCAGATGCCCTTTATGAGGCCAAAACGGTTGACATTGCAGCAGGCGAACGGCTATTCCGCGCCACCGGGCAGACCGTGAAGTTTCCCGGGTTCACTGCACTTTACACTGAGGGCAGAGATGACGAAAAAAGCGAACGCCCTGAAGAGCAGGCGCTTCCGGAGCTTTCCGAAGGGCAGCGGCTCACCCTGGTTGAGCTCAAGCCCGAGCAGCATTTCACTCAGCCTCCGCCTAGGTACACGGAGGCGACTCTGGTGAGGACTCTGGAGAAGAACGGGGTGGGCCGTCCCTCCACATACGCCCCGATCATCGAGACCCTCAGGAAGCGGGAATACGCCACGACGGAGAAGAAGCACTTTAAACCCACTGAGATTGGGCTTGCAGTGTGCGACTTGCTTACGTCGAACTTCCCGAGCATTGTGGATCTGAAGTTCACTGCGAGGATGGAGGAGGAGCTCGACCAGATCGAAGAGGGGAACGCGGAATGGGTCGCGACGATAGAGGCCTTCTACAGGCCCTTCCATGAAAGCCTCGAGAAGGCGGACGCACTTGTGGAGAGGGTGAAGGTTGAGGACGAGCTAACCGATGAGCCATGCCCGTTGTGCGGATCGATGTTGGTGATCAAGACTGGCCGGTATGGGAAGTTCATCGCATGCCCAGCATATCCGGAATGCACATACCGGCGCAGCATGGCTCGGAAACTCGATGCGAAGTGCCCGAAGTGTGGAGGCGACATGTTCGAGAGGCGGTCGAAGAAGGGCAGGGTCTTCTACGGTTGCGCGAACTACCCGAACTGCGACTTCACATCCTGGATGCCCCCCTCAGGCGTTGACTGCCCGAAGTGCGGCGCCTTCGCCACGGTGCGCCAGGGGAAAACCGGCGACAGCTACTCGTGCGCGAATCCATCCTGCGCTCACAAGTGGCGTGTGGGGAAGGGCAGCCCGGATAGCGCTCATTCGGAGGCGAACATAGTTGCGGAGTGATATCACCGTAATCGGCGCCGGCCTTGCAGGAAGCGAGGCCGCCTGGCAGGCGGCCTCGATGGGCTGTTCGGTGACGCTATTCGAGATGCGCCCAGTCGTAACCACCCCAGCCCACTCCAGTCCGCACTTTGCAGAACTCGTGTGCAGCAACTCGCTTGGCGCCGACCGGGATGGCGCGGCTCCAGGTCTTCTCAAAGAGGAGCTTAGGGCACTAGGTTCCTTGATTCTGGAATGCGCCGATTCGACTCGTGTCCCTGCAGGTCAGGCTCTGGCCGTGGATAGAGAGCTATTTGGAAAGGCGGTCACGGCGCGGCTTGAGGCGTGCCCTAACGTTCGGATAGTGCGGGGCGAAGTGACTGAAATACCGAACGAAGGCATCACAGTGATAGCGACCGGCCCACTTACGTCACCTGCTCTCTTAAGCTGCATCGCCCGGATTCTCGGCGAGGAGCAGCTGTTTTTCTTCGATGCCGCAGCCCCGATAGTTGATGGTGGGTCCATCGATTGGTCGCGGGTATTCTGGGCGTCCCGATACGGCAAGGGCGAGGCCGACTACGTGAACTGCCCCATGAGCGAAGAGGAGTACGATGCGTTCTGGAATGCGCTTACACGTGCTGAAGTCGCTCAGATGCACGGATTTGAATCCCTTCGGCTGTTTGAGGGATGCATGCCAGTGGAGGAGATCGCCAGGCGCGGACGGGACACCCTATCCTACGGCCCCATGAAACCCGTTGGGCTAGCCGATCCACGCTCAGGGGTCCGCCCTTTCGCAGTTGTGCAGCTGCGCAAGGAGAATTCTCCGGGATCCCTTTTCAACCTTGTGGGGTTCCAGACGAGGCTTGCAAGGCCCGAACAGCGCAAGGTGTTCAGAATGATACCTGGATTGGAGCACGCTGAATTCGTGAGGTACGGGATGATGCACAGGAACACGTACATCAATTCACCTGCTCATCTCCTGCCCACACTGCAACTGAAGGCTGTTTCCGGTGAGGATGCCGCAGAAGGCGGGCCACACGTCCGTCAGGTGCTCATGGCCGGGCAGATCACTGGTGTTGAAGGCTACATTGAGTCGGCGTCCATGGGGCTCGTGGCGGGGTTGAATTCTGCAAGGCTAGCTCGGGGGCTTGAGCCATTGATCTTCCCGCGCGCGACCGCCATCGGCGCCCTGTGCAGTTACATATGCACTCATCCAAGAGGCGAATTCCAGCCCATGAACGTAAACTTCGGCCTACTTCCGGCGCCCCCGAGCGGAACCAAGAAGCAGGACCGACGGCAGGGTCAAATCGAGGCTGCAAGATCAGCAATGCATGAAGTGGTCGAAGCCGTACGCGAAATGCGCTCTGCCGGGTTTTCGGCTGTCTGACGGTGGATCCGGACAGAGCACTGGCAGCAACGGTTGATCGTCTGGACCACGTGCGGTAGAATTCGATTGTCAGTCGGGATGAGGTGACCCTGATGCCGTATCTCGAGCAGTTCGTAGAGCATCTTGCCATGGAGCGTGGCTTGTCCCCGCGAACGGTGGACGCGTACTCCAGGGATATCTCGCAGTTCATCGATTTCTGTGAGTCAGCAGGTGTGCAGGAGTCGGATCCTGGGTCGATAACCCAGGGAACTCTCCGCAGGTATCTGGCGGCGAGTCAGTTGCGAGGCATGAGCCCCGCTACTGTGAGCCGGCGGCTCAGCTCGATCCGGTCCTACTTGAGGTTCCTCGCGAGGGAAGGCGTGATCGATGTGAGCCCTGCTCTGTCCATGGCCCAGATGAAGCGACCGAGGAGGCTCCCGAGGTCGCTTCCGGTGGGCGACGTGGTCAGGCTCATCGAGGCCGCTCGGGGCAACTCCCCTGCCGAACTCCGGGACCGCGCCATTATCGAGTTGCTTTACTCGTCTGGTATCCGGCTTTCTGAGCTGTGCGGTCTTGACCTTGCGGACTACTCCGCTGAAGCCCGTACAGTCCGGGTGTTGGGCAAGGGGGCAAAGGAGCGGATTGCGCCTGTTGGATCGAGTGCCGTCGCTGCTCTAGATGACTATCTGACAGGGGCGCGCCGACATATGGCTCGTTCCTCGGATTGCACGGCGATCTTCCTCAACAGGAGCGGCGGAAGGATCTCAGGGAGATCAGTTCAGCGAATCATGAAGAAATACTTGCTGAAGGCCGGTCTTCCGATGTCTGCAACGCCCCACTCGATGAGGCATTCATTTGCGACCCATCTGACGGACTCGGGAGCGGATCTTAGGGTGGTGCAGGAGCTTCTCGGACATGCGGATATCTCAACGACTCAGATATACACCAGCGTTTCAAGGGAACGGCTGTACAGGGTGTACCGGAAGGCCCATCCACGGGCATAGCCAAGCCCCGGAGTATCGCTGATTATGATGGAGGAGTGGATCAGCTCATGGATGGGCCTGAGGAGCGCCGTTTCTGTGGCACTACCGTGATCGGAGTACTGCGCGATGGCAAGTGCGCCATAGGCTCTGATGGGCAGGTTACCCTGGGCAACACCGTTGTCAAACACAAGGCGCGCAAGATTAGGGTGATCGGTGAAGGCACAGTCCTAGCAGGGTTTGCAGGTTCGGTTTCGGACTCGCTTGCCCTTCTTGAGCGCTTCGAGAAGAAACTCTCAGAGTACAAGGGCAATCTCACACGCGCCGCTGCGGAACTGGGGAGAGAGTGGCGCACGGACCGAGTCCTGCAGAAACTCGAGGCCATGCTGATCGTGGCCAACGGTGAGAGAATGCTGCTGCTCTCTGGGGGCGGAGAGGTTCTGGAGCCTGACGACGGCATAGCGGCGGTTGGGTCTGGCGGCGCGTACGCTCTTGCTGCTGCGAGAGCTCTCGCAGCTAACACATCTCTCGGCGCGTCTGAGATAGTCAGAAAGTCCCTTGAGATTGCCTCCGAGATCTGCATATACACAAATGGCCACATCACAGTCGAAGAACTGTAGGCAGGAGGCGCCGCAATGGTGGATCTTACTCCGCTTGCGATCGTTCGTGAACTCGATAAGTACATCGTGGGGCAGGCCGCCGCCAAGAAAGCCGTCGCCATTGCGCTGCGTAACCGCGAGAGGCGGCTTCGGCTGAGCGGAGAGCTCAGGGAGGATATTATTCCCAAGAACATCCTCATGATAGGGCCTACTGGTGTGGGCAAGACGGAGATCGCCCGGAGGCTTGCACGCCTAACCAACGCCCCTTTCGTGAAGGTGGAGGCCACCAAATTCACTGAGGTGGGCTATGTTGGCCGCGATGTCGACAGCATCATCCGCGACCTTGTTGAGACGTCAATACGAATGGTGAAAGCCGAGAAGGCGGAGATGGTCAAGGAGCGGGCCGCTGCCATGGCCGAGGAGAGACTGCTCGAACTGCTCGTTCCCATGCCGGCAAGGCAACGGCAGGTTCAGAATCCGTTCGCCGCCCTTTTCGGGCCCGGCGCTGCGCAGGACTCAGGAGACGATCAGGCGTACGAAGCCAGAACCGCCGACGTGATGGCTAGACGGGCGGAGATGGCAGCCAAGCTTTCCAGGGGAGAGCTTGAAGATCAGATGATCGAGGTCGAGGTTGATGATCAATCACCAGGGATGATTGAGGTGTTCTCGGGCTCCGGTGTGGAGGAAATGGGGGTGAACCTGCAGGACATCCTGGGCGGGATGCTTCCAGCAAAGAGGAGGCGCCGGAAGGCGCCTGTACGCGAAGCGCGCAGAATCCTTGTCTCTGAAGAGGCTGCGAAGCTGATTGACATGGATGAGGTAACTTCTGAGGCGATCTCCAGGGCGGAGCAGTCCGGGATTGTCTTCATCGACGAGATCGACAAGATCGCGTCGAAGGGGCAGGGGGCTGGCCCTGATGTATCACGAGAGGGGGTTCAGCGCGATATACTTCCCATCGTAGAGGGCTCGACCGTGCAAACCAAGCACGGTCCGGTGAGGACAGCTCACATGCTGTTCCTGGCGGCTGGTGCGTTTCACATCTCGAAACCGTCGGACCTTATCCCCGAACTTCAGGGAAGGTTCCCTATCAGGGTGGAGCTCGGAAGCCTCACCCAGGCCGATTTCGTGAGGATACTCACCGAGCCAAGGAACGCTCTAACGAAGCAGTATTCGGCTCTTCTGTCTACGGAAGGCGTCGAACTCTCATTCACGAAAGACGGCATAGAGGAGATAGCTAGAACTGCAGATGGAGTCAACTCCACGTCCGAGAATATCGGGGCAAGAAGGCTCCACACCATTCTGGAGAAGGTGTTGGAGGATGTGTCATTCAATGCTCCAGAAGAAGCGGGCGCAGTAGTGGTGGACGCGGCCTACGTGAGTGCCAAACTCGCGCAGGTGAAAGCCAGCCCGGACCTTTCTGCATACATTCTGTAGTGTATCGCTCGTGCCCCCGCGTTAGGACGTGAATCGTTGGACAATATAAAACAGCAGCACCGTTTGATCAATTTGAAGCACACGGCACGTCGTCTGTTGCCCGTGAAAAGGGGGTTCCAAGGTGAGTTCGCTATTAGATCGTACACGCAGGCTGAACAGGCTAATACAGAATACAGCATCGTATTCGGTGGACTTTGGAGAGCTATCGCAGGCGCTGGCGGAGGCAGTCTCATCGCAGGTGTTCATCATCGCCAAGAATGGCAGAATCCTTGGCCAGTCCATGGCACTAGCTCCCGAAGAAGGGGCGGAGACCGGCGCATTGCCAAGGGAGGCAGGCGATGAGCTGCTGAGATTCTTTGAGACTACCGCGAATATCGCGCCGAAGGGCGTCCTAGCGAGAGCGGCAGCTGAGGAACTTGGAGCTGTCGGGGAAGTGTGGCTCACGTTGTCGCCGGTGTACGCCGGAGGCGAGCGCATCGCCACTCTAGTTCTCACCCGGCCCAACGATGGCCTCGTCGATGATGACATAATCATCATCGAATACGCTGGAACGGTGGTTGGGATCGAGCTGCTAAGATCCAGGAGCGAGCAACTCGAAGAGGAAGCGAGAAAGCGTTCCGCAGTTCAGATGGCCCTCAATACACTGTCCTTCTCGGAGCAGGAGGCAGTCGAGCACATATTCGATGAACTTGCCGGAGATGAGGGACTGCTTGTGGCGTCGAAGATCGCCGACCGCGTCGGGATCACCAGGTCAGTGATAGTGAATGCGCTTCGGAAATTCGAGAGTGCAGGTGTGATCGAGTCGAGATCCCTTGGGATGAAGGGCACGTACATAAGGGTTCTTAACGATAAGCTGTTCGAGGAGCTTGACAAGCTCCGAGCACGCTAACAGGTCATGATGCGCACGGCGGTAGCGATTGCAGAGCCTTCGCACCTGTGATATACTGCTCGTTGTGCGATTACACACGACCTTGAACCTGAGCGGCGGTGCCAGCCCATTGTGCTGGTGAGCTCGGGGATGAAGGGGTCGGAGGGAAAACCGCTGCCGGAGGGAGGTGATACCCATGGCAGTAATAACGATGAAGCAGTTGCTCGAGGCGGGCGTGCACTTCGGTCACCAGACGAGGCGCTGGAACCCTAAGATGGCTAAGTACATCTTCACCTCAAGGAACGGCATATACATCATCGACCTCCAGAAAACAGTCAGGAAGGTAGAGGAAGCGTATCAGTTCGTCCGATCTACTTCCGTGGACGGAGGAACCATCCTCTTCGTGGGCACTAAGAAGCAGGCTCACGACACAGTCACCGAGGAGGCCCAGCGCTGTGGCATGTTCTGGGTGAACGAGCGTTGGCTCGGCGGCATGCTCACGAACTTCGCCACCATCCGCAAGCGGGTGGAGCGGATGAAGACCCTCGAGCGTATGGAGGAGGACGGATCGTTCGATGTGCTTCCAAAGAAGGAAGTCCTGAATCTCGTGGCCGAGAGGGAGAAACTCCAGAAGAACCTGAACGGCATACGCGATATGAAGAGCACTCCTGATGCGGTGTTCATCATCGACCCGCGCAAGGAGAGGATCGCAGTCGCCGAGGCGCGCAGGCTTGGTATACCGATCGTAGCTATTGTCGACACCAACTGCGATCCGGATGAGATCGACTACGTGATTCCCGGGAACGACGATGCGATCCGCGCAGTCAAGCTTCTCACATCGAGAATGGCCGACGCCGTGATCGAGGGACGTGAAGGGCTCGACCAGGCGCCTGTGGCCAGCGCCGACGCAAGAACGGTGGAGATACCGGACAGCCGCCCGATCAAGGCCTTCGATACGCCTGTGGCAAGCGCCGACGCAAGAACGGTGGAGGAGTCTGGCAACGCCGATGCAGCTGATGAAGCACCGGCGATAGTCGGAGCATGTGAAGACGCCTCCGCGACCGGCGTCTGATGAATGTGGAGGGACCCCATCGAATGGAAATCACCGCATCCATGGTAAAGGAGCTTCGCGAGCGAACGGGCGCCGGGATGATGGACTGCAAGAAGGCGCTTTCCGACGCAGAGTGCGATCTGGAGCGCGCGGTCACCATTCTCCGTGAGCGCGGGCTTGCTGCGGCTGCGAAGCGTTCCGGCAGGGAGACTAGCGAAGGCGTTGTCGATTCCTACATCCATATGGGAGGAAGAATCGGCGTGCTTGTCGAAGTCAACTGCGAGACCGACTTCGTGGCGAAGAACGAGAAGTTCAGGTCCTTGGTGAAGGACATCGCGATGCAGATTGCAGCCTCCCGGCCGCTGTACGTCTCTCGAGACCAGGTTCCGGCTGATGTGGTCGAGCGGGAGCGCAGCATATACCGCAGTCAGGCCATAAACGAGGGCAAGCCCGAGAAGTTCGCCGAGAAGATCGTCGAGGGTCGGCTTGAGAAGTTCTACCAGGAATCATGCCTGCTCGACCAGGCGTTCATACGCGATCCCGAGCGGACAGTGGGCGACTTGGTCCGAGAGGCCATAGGCGCCATTGGGGAAAACATCACCGTTCGGAGGTTCGCCAGGTTTGAGCGTGGAGAGGCTCTATAGTATGTGCAGCAAAGGGAGAGAACACGTTCGTGTTCTCTCCTTTCTGTGTTCGATTGACTGTACTCCATTATTGGCTCGGAGCCGCAGGAGACTGCCGCATTATGCCGAATCCGAGTCCACGGGGGGAGCGCCTTGGATACTCCATTGAATACTCCATCGGATAAGCCGTCCGACACCAAAATGAGCACTCCAAAGTACAAGCGCGTGGTGTTGAAGCTGTCGGGCGAGGCCCTCGCCGGGCGGCAAGGTTATGGCGTTGATCTTGATGCCGTGAAGTGGATAGCGCAGCAGGTTGGAGAGGCTCATGCCCTCGGCGCCCAGATCGCAGTGGTCGTGGGCGGGGGGAACATATGGAGGGGCGCCGAGGCGAGCCGGCGAGGAATGGACCGGAGCACCGCTGACTATGTCGGCATGATGGCGACGGTCATCAACTCCGTCGTTCTGCAGGACGCTTTGGAGCAGCAAGGGATAGCGACGAGGGTTCTAACCGCGATGGAGATCCGCGAAGTCGCTGAACCTTACATTAGGCGCAGGGCAATACGCCATCTTGAGAAGGGCCGAATCGTGATATTCGGCGCCGGAACGGGAAATCCATTCTTTTCCACCGATACCGCTGCTGCGCTTCGGGCTGCCGAGATTGACGCCGAGGCGATCCTCATGGCGAAGAAGGTGGATGGCGTGTACGATTCAGATCCGCTGAAGAACCCCGATGCGAAGCTGTTCGACAAGCTATCGTTCATGGAAGTAATAAACAGGGGACTTGGCGTCATGGATTCGACGGCGGCCTCACTGTGCATGGACAACGGCATACCCATAGTTGTGTTTAACCTGCTGAAAGATGGAAACATCCGGCGAGCGCTTGAGGGTGAGGCCGTTGGTACCTTAGTAAGGAGGGATTAGGCGTGAACCAGGCCGTTCTGGAGAGAGCCGATGAGAGAATGAAGGGCGTGATCGAGGCCACTCGCCGTGATTTCGCGGGAGTGCGAACCGGGCGCGCGAACCCGGCGCTCCTCGATAGAGTGGTGGTTGATTACTACGACACACCAACCCCCCTAACGCAGCTGGCCAACATATCCGCACCTGAGCCTCGCTTGCTTGTGGTGACTCCGTGGGACAAGTCAGTACTGGGCAAGGTCGAAAAGGCAATACAGAAATCGGATATCGGATTGGTCCCTACGAATGACGGAAACGTGATCCGGATGGCGGTTCCCCACCTAACAGAGGAGCGCAGGCGGGACCTTGTGAAGCTCGTCAGGAAGATCGCTGAAGAGATGCGCGTAGCCGTAAGGAGCATCCGTCGCGAGGCTGTGGAAGAGGCACGCGCGATGGAAAAAGGCGGCGACATTACTGAGGATGATCTCAAGCGTGCTCTGGACGATATTCAGAAGTTGACTGACAAGTTCATCGCGGAGGTCGACAAGCTCCTAGCTGAGAAGGAAGTCGAGATCCTCCAGGTGTAGGATGGGCTCATTCATCTTTCTTGCACCCCCTCGCGTCGAGGGGGTTTGTCACATACGGCCCCTCGCGAAAGGAGGAAACCCTGCTGCTGCCTTCGCATATAGCGATCATAATGGATGGAAACGGCAGGTGGGCGCGGGAGAGAGGCAAACCTCGACTTAGCGGTCACCGAGCGGGAGCTGAGGTTGCCAAGAGGATCTCCATCGCAGCTCGCGACATGGGCATAGCCTACCTTACCCTCTACGCCTTTTCCACCGAGAACTGGAAGCGTCCCCCGGCGGAAGTTCAGGGCATCTTTCGGATCCTGGAGGACTACTTGCATCGTGAAATGGAGGCTCTGGCAGGCTACGGTATTCGAATGCGCTGCATCGGAGATCGGGCCGCTCTGCCCGCATCGTTGGTCAGGGTAGTCGATGAATCGGAACATCTCACGTTCTCGGGCCCCAGGCTTACGGTGAACCTCGCACTGAATTACGGTGGGAGATGGGACATTGTCCAGGCAGCGCGATCCATTGCCACGGACGCCGCAGAGGGGCGGCTTGCGCCTTCGGATGTTGATGAGGATCTGATCGCAGCAAGGCTTTCCACAGCGGGGCAGCCGGACCCGGACCTGCTCATACGAACGGGCGGGGAGAATCGAATCAGCAACTTCCTCCTGTGGCAGCTTGCCTACTCAGAGGTGTATGTGACGCCGACACTCTGGCCTGACTTCACCCCGAACGACCTCAGTTCGGCAGTGAGGGCCTATGAGGCAAGAGATAGGCGCTATGGCGGACTGAATGGCCAGGGAGGGTTGCCGTGATGAGAGCAAGGGTCATAGTGGGCTTGATTGGCGCTCCCATAGGCCTGGCGCTGGTATGGCTGGGAGGCGTTCCCCTGGCGGCAACACTGCTCTTCATCTCTCTCGCCGGAGCGCTGGAATACGCGGCGCTCACCCGAAGGAAGGCCTGGGCGCCGAGCCTTCCAGTCCTGCTAGGTGGAACAGCGCTCTTTGTTGTGGACGCGTTCGCGACGCGCGGAAGTCTGTCGGAGGTGGTGCTCGGAGCGGTTCTGCTGGGCTCTCTTCTCGCTCAGGTTATGCGGGGCAGCCCTGCGAACGCCGTGGCCGGCCCGTCTCTTGAGCTGTTCGGAGCCGTTTACTGCGGCTGGACGGCGAGCCGGTTCTACTTGATCCGGGCGTCGCTGGGCGATGCAGGCAGAGGCCTTGCGATTCTCACCATCGCCCTGGTATGGCTGAACGACATGGGCGCCTACTTCACAGGTCTTCTATTCGGCAGGAGAAAACTCGCTCCGACTCTTTCGCCGAGGAAAACCATAGAGGGATCCCTCGGGGGTTTCGTATGGGCTGTGGCCGGGTCCATTGTGTATAAGTGGATAGGCGGCTCAACAGGGATATGGACCACACTGAGCTGGCCACAGACAATCGCTATAGGGTTGATCGTCGCCGCATGCGGGCAGATAGGGGATCTGGCGGAATCGGCCATGAAGCGGGATGCCGGGGTCAAGGACGCAGGGCGGTTGCTCCCAGGCCACGGCGGGGCGCTCGATAGGTTCGATTCATTCTTCTTCGTCATGCCGGCTGTGTATTACTGGTTCATCTGGGCGTTTCACGGCTTCCGCTTGATGT
This sequence comes from Clostridia bacterium, assembly GCA_034926675.1. Classification (NCBI taxonomy): domain Bacteria; kingdom Bacillati; phylum Bacillota; class Clostridia; species Clostridia bacterium. Next base: position 118,231 of record JAYFQW010000001.1, read on the forward strand.
GACGGCAGGAGGTGGGCTCGGTGGGGAGCTACGGTAGAGCAGCCGCGGCTGTTGTACTGCTGATCGTGATCACCTATGCAGCAATACGGTTCATGCTGCCTCTGTTCACCCCTTTTGTTATCGCTGTGTTCATGGCGGCCCTTATCGATCCAGGCGTGACGTTTCTTCAGCGAAAGCTGAGGCTGCCTCGGGGTGTTGCTGCTATTCTGGTGCTGGCAGTCATGGGAATCTCATTGGGCCTGCTTCTCTGGATCGGAATTGTGGAGATCGGAGCGGAACTTGAGCAGTTGTCGCAGAACGACGGCGCGCTCAGCGCCGCGTTCTCCAAGGGCATCGATCAGCTGATGGCTGCGATCACCCGCATTTTCGAGCAGCTGCCCGCCCCTGTGGCTGACGCGATACGGGCAAACCAGGGGAGAGTGGTGGCCCTGGCAGAATCGGCGGTAGTGTGGCTCACGGGAGTCGCGCGCGGGCTTCCCCAATTCACCATTGTGCTCCTGATAAGCACCATATCCACATTCTTCATTGCGCGCGACAGCGCCATTCTCTCGGAGACGGTCACCAATGCCCTCCCCAAGCCCTGGCGCAAGCAGTTCCGTAGGATCAGGAGCGAACTGGTGGCTGGCTTTACCGGTTACATGAGGGGCAGATTCGTGCTCATCGCCATTACAATGATTCTCACACTCTTCGGCCTGTCGGCAATGGGTGTGAGCTACTCGTGGCTCCTGGCTTTGACCTGCGGGGTTCTCGATATCATCCCATTGATTGGCCCATCGGTCCTGTTCTTGCCATGGGCTTTCTACCATGCGATAATAGGGAACATCGGATACGCGATAGGGCTCGTTGCCGTTCTATTTGTAACGTCAGCTATACGTCAGGTGGCCGAGGCGCGGGTTATGGGCAGCAGCTTGGATCTGCACCCACTGGCGGCTTTGATCTCAGTTTACGTCGGGGTCCGTCTGTTTGGCGTAACAGGGCTCATCGCCGGGCCCATCGCTGTCGTATTCGTGAAGGCAGTGTACAGGTTTGTGATCCGCCCGATGTTGCCGGCTGAGGAGGAGTAGTCGGAAGTTGACTCGTCTTTGCATTCTTGGCTCCACTGGTTCTGTTGGCGCACAGGCTCTGGAGGTCGCCCGGTCTCTCGGGCTCGAAATCGTTGGGCTCTCAGCCTGGTCCAGTGTTGATCTCCTGGTAGAGCAGGCACGGGAGTTCTCACCGAGGGCAGTGGCTGTTGGCGATTCCCGCTGCGCGGAGAGGGCGCGGGCTGCACTATCGACTCTGTCGCCCTCCCCTGAGCTTCTGATTGGTCGGGACGGCATCGCCGAGCTCGCGGCCTACGCAGAGCAGGACCTGGTGCTGAATGCCATAGTCGGATTCGAAGGCGTGTATCCCACCCTTGCAGCCTGTGCTGCAGGCCACGATGTGGCTCTTGCCAACAAGGAGACGCTTGTGGCCGCGGGGCAATTGGTGATGAAGGCTGCTCAGGACGCAGGGTGCACTATCCGCCCTGTGGACTCTGAGCATTCAGCGATCTGGCAGTGTCTTTCGGGGCAGGACAGGTCTGCTGTGTCGCGCATTATACTGACAGCGTCGGGAGGCCCATTCCGTGATAGGACCGATCTTTCGGAGGTCACCCGAGCTGAGGCGGTGTCTCACCCGAACTGGGCCATGGGACCCAAGATCTCTGTGGACTCAGCCACGATGATGAACAAGGCGCTTGAGGTGATCGAGGCTCACTGGCTGTTCGGAGTGGATCCTGATCGCATCGATGTGTTGATCCATCGAGAGAGCGTGGTGCACTCCATGGTTGAGTTCATCGATGGTTCCACCATCGCGCAGCTAGGGGCGGCAGACATGCGTGTTCCCATCCAGTTCGCGATCACGTACCCGAAGAGGCGACGAGGCCTTTCCCGGGGCTTGGATCTCGCCTCCATGGGAACGCTCAGCTTCGCCCACCCGGATCTGAACCGATTCCCTGCTGCAGGCCTAGGACATGCGGCTCTCTTGCGCGGCGGATCTTGTCCGGCTGTCATGTCGGCTGCAAATGAAGAAGCGGTGCGCCTGTTCCTGGCTGGGAGAATCCGCTTCACCGAGATCACTCCGGCGGTCATCGCGGCCATGAACGCCTTCGATGACACAGGATTCGATTCCATCGACGCTATTGCGCGCGCAGATGCATGGGCGCGCGACTACGTGAGAGGGCGGTGCAGGCTGTAGTGTATGCTCTCGCATTCATGGTCGTGATCGGCCTGGTTGTTTTCGTGCATGAACTCGGCCATTTCCTGGCAGCCCGGGCCTCGGGAGTGCGCGTGTACGAGTTCGCCCTGGGCTTTGGGCCCCGCATCCTGTCGAAACGAGTCGGCGAGACGCTGTACGCGGTGCGTGCTCTTCCCCTCGGTGGAATGTGCCGGTTTGCTGGAATGGACGACACCGACATGCCTGGGGAGAAGTCGGATGACGACGACCCGAGGAGCTTCGTGAACAGGCCGTTCATCCAGAGGATATTCATTGTGATCGCCGGTCCTCTCATGAACTTCCTGCTTGCGGTGGTTGTGTTCAGTGCGCTGTTCGGCGTCTATGGGGTGCCTACTGCAACGGTGGCGGAGGTGCTCCAGGGGACGCCTGCATCGGAGGCAGGTTTCGCGCCGAACGATACAATACTGGCGGTCGATGGCGCGCCTGTGGCAAGCGTCGCTGGATTCGTGAACACGGTCGCGGCGAACTGGAACAGGAGCCTGACCGTAGATGTTAGGCGGGACGGAGAACGCATGTCCCTTCAAGTAGTCCCGGCGTACGATCCTGAGGTGAAGGTCGGCCGAATCGGTGTGAAACTAAGTGAGGTTCCGGTTCGCACAGGACCGGCGGGGTCGGTATCCGGTGCACTAAGGTACACCTGGGGCATAGTGAACACATCAGTCGTCTCCATGAAAGCGATGATCTCTGGCAGAGCAAAGCCAGATGTATCAGGGCCGATAGGAATCGCAACCATGTCGGCGCAGGCCGCGAGGGCAGGGTTCTCGAGTCTGATGATGCTGGTGGCTCTGATATCGACTAGCCTTGGGCTTCTGAACCTCATGCCAGTTCCCATCCTCGATGGCGGGTGGGTGGTGTTGCTTGCCATCGAGCAGCTCCGCGGGCGGCCTTTGTCTGAAGGGGTTGAGGGCGGCCTCAAACTCGCAGGGCTGGTTCTGCTCTTTGCGCTGATGGTCTACGCAACGGTGGGCGACATCTCCCGCCTTGTGGGTTCGCATTTCTAGGGAAGGGGATCAGTCGGATTGGCCGAAATACGCGACCTAACCAGGCGAGTGTACGTGGGTAGTGTTCCAGTCGGCGGCGGCGCCGAGGTATCGGTTCAGTCGATGACCAAAACCGATACTCGTGATTCTGAGGCCACTCTGGAACAGATACGTGCCCTTGCGAGGGCCGGATGCGAGATCGTGCGTGTCGCAGTTCCTGATGAAGAGGCGGCTTCCGTGCTCCCAAGGATCTGCGCTGGATCGAGCATTCCGGTGGTGGCGGACATCCACTTCAACTACAAGCTGGCGCTTCTCGCAATCGAGGCTGGAGTGGCGAAACTCCGCATCAACCCGGGCAACATCGGCGGACCAGCTCACGTTAGGGAGGTAGCCGCTTGTGCGGAAGCTCATGGAGTGCCGATCCGCATCGGGGTGAATGCAGGGTCTCTGGAACGTGACCTTCTGGAGAAGCACGGTAGAGGCCCTGAGGCCATGGTGGAGAGCGCTATGCGCCACGTTGCGATGCTCGAACGAGTGGGCTTCCAGTCGATAGTCATATCACTGAAAGCCTCCGATGTTAGGCGAACTGTGGAAGCCTATCGGCTGATTGCTTCCAGGGCGCCATATCCTCTTCACGTGGGCGTGACGGAAGCTGGTCCGCCGCCCGGGGGCCTCGTTAAGTCGGCAACGGGAATTGGGATCATCCTTGCGGCTGGGATCGGTGATACCATAAGAGTGAGCCTCACCGGCGATCCTCTCGCAGAGGTGACAGCGGGCAAGCAGATTCTGGAGTCGCTCGAGCTTCGATCGTACGGTCCCATCATCGTCTCATGCCCCACCTGCGGAAGATGCAGGAGCGACGTCATCGGGATTGCGCGGGAGATAGCCGAGGCTGTTTCCGATATCAAATGGCCGCTGACCATTGCGGTGATGGGGTGTGAGGTCAACGGGCCAGGCGAGGCTTCCGATGCAGACCTCGGCGTTGCCTGTGGAAATGGGGTCGGACTCCTGTTCGCCGGAGGCCGGCCGGTGCGTAAGGTGCCTGAAAGCCAGATCATCGCCGCGATCACCGAGGCCGCGAGGGAGGCGGCGCGGGGGGCCGCTCGCGAGAGGGCGCAGGAGTAGGCGCATCCTTGGCGTTGAGCCAGAGGATAGAGGAGTTGATGCCGGATGAGAATGACACAGCTATTCGCACCCACACTGCGCGAAGTGCCATCTGAGGCGGAGATACCAAGCCATCAGCTCATGCTGAGAGCTGGTCTTATGAGGAAGACGCTTTCGGGTGTGTACTCTTATCTCAACCTGGGATGGAGAGTAGTGTTCAAGGTTGAGAACATCGTAAGGCAGGAGATGGACCGTCAGGGAGCGCAGGAGGTTCTGATGCCCGCGGTTCAGGCTGCTGATCTCTGGAGGGAGACTGGCCGTTGGGACGACTATGGCCCAGAGATGTTCCGCCTCCGAGACAGGGGCGGGCGGGAGATCTGCCTAGGCCCCACCCACGAGGAGATCACCACAGTCACAGTCCGGGACGAGATTCGTTCATACCGGCAGCTTCCCAAGCTTCTCTACCAGATACAGACGAAGTTCCGGGATGAGATACGTCCCCGATACGGGGTCATGCGTGCACGTGAGTTCATCATGAAGGACTGCTACAGCTTCGATAGAGACGAGGCCGGGCTGGATGTCAGCTACCGGAAGATGTACGAGGCCTACTGCCGGGCTTTCGATAGATGCGGCCTGCACTACAAGGTGGTCGAGGCGGATTCGGGAGCGATCGGCGGCAGCCAGAACCATGAGTTCATGGTGGTGTCGGAGGTAGGCGAGGCGGACCTGGTGTTCTGCAACTCCTGCGGCTATGCTGCCAACACGGAGAGGGCGGAGAGCGTTCCTGCGGACAAGGCGAGGCGGGTCGCGGAAGCGGCAGAGGCCGGGCGTGGCGCCTCAGGTTGCCAGGGCTCTCATGCCAGGGTGGTTTCCACCCCCGGGGTGCACACTGTCGATGAACTCTCCTCATTCCTAGGAGTTAAGCCTTCAGGGATTCTCAAGAGCCTGGTATATACGGCAGATGGAGAGCCTTTCATTGCTGTTGTTCGGGGAGATCGAGACGCGAATGAGGCGAAACTCAAGCGCGCGGTGGGAGCGCATGAGCTGGAGTTGGCTGGTTCTGAGCTTATCCAGGGGATCACCGGCGCACCAGTTGGTTTCGCAGGACCTGTGGGGCTTGCGAAGAAGGTGCGGATAGTGGCGGACTGGGAGGCCATAGCCGTGGCCAGCGGTGTGGCTGGAGCCAATGCCGCAGATGCACACATGACCGGAGTGGAGTATGGGGTAGACTACGTTGCCGATGTCATCTCCGACATTCGCGTGGTATCCCGCGGCGACGCCTGCCCTAGGTGCGGGAACGCGCTCGACGGCGCCCGTGGCGTTGAAGTCGGTCACGTGTTCAAGCTGGGCGCCAAGTACAGCGAAGTCCTTGGCGCCAGGTATCTGAACGAGTTTGGGGATGAACGCACGATGCTCATGGGATGCTACGGCATAGGGGTCACTAGGACCGTGGCCGCTGTGATCGAGGAGCACCATGATGAGCGCGGGATCATCTGGCCAATGTCTGTTGCCCCCTACCAGGCAATCGTGTTGCCCGTCAACAGCTCAGAACCTGCTCAGGCCCAGGCGGCAGAGGCAGTGTACGCCGAACTGCTCGAGTGCGGAGTCGAGGCCGTGCTAGATGATAGGGATGAGCGTCCCGGTGTGAAGTTCAAGGATGCTGACCTCATCGGCTTTCCAGTCAAGGTTACTGTGGGACAGAAGCGCCTAGCCAACGGCAATGTGGAGATCTCAATGCGGCGCGGCGGCGACATTGAACTCGTGGAGCTGACTCGAGCAGCTGCACGCATTAAGGAGATCGTCGATTGCGAACTCGCGGCATACACGCCGCGCAAGGGGGTCGGCCTCGGTGCACGTGACAGCGATAGTCCCTGCGTATAACGAGGGTCCCCGTATCGGGGCGGTTCTCGCCGTGTTGAACACGTGCGACATGATCGACGAGGTGGTTGTGGTGGATGACGGCTCCACCGACGAGACCTTCGATGTGGCCTCGGCCCACGGGGCGCACGTGATCAAGCTCCCCATCAACACCGGAAAAGGGGGCGCCGTGGCGAAGGGACTCGATGAATCCCCCAGTGATGTCGTCCTTTTCCTCGACGCGGATCTGGTGGGCCTCTCAACCGACCATGTGCGGCGTCTTCTCACGCCGGTCATGAATGGAGACGCCGACATGACAATCGGCATCTTCGAGGAAGGGCGCGCGGCGACTGATCTGGCACAGGCCATCACGCCTTGGCTTTCTGGGCAGCGTGCGTTGAAGAGGAGCATCCTCGACGGAATGCACCTGGAGATCTCCAGATACGGACTCGAGGCCGTGCTCACCAGGCATGCCAAGGAGAGAAACCTGAATGTGGTGGAGGTGAAGCTTCCGAGGCTCACCCATGTGACCAAGGAGGAGAAGATCGGCCCAGTAAAAGGCGCAGCCATGAGGATGCGAATGTACTGGGATGTCGTGAGGTCGCTCGTCCATAAAGAGTGAGAGCTGCAGTACGCTTGGAGGGTCGCTGTTGTCGACTGTATTTGTGATCATCCCATCGGATGATCGGGCACACCTTCAGTACGTGTTCGAGTGCGCCGGCATGAAAATGCCGGCTGCTATTTCGCATGCTTGCAGAATTGCGCAAATTGAGGCTAACCTGGACTCCGGAGAGTGGAGGGTTCGGATCGAGGGGAAGACGCCGGATGATGCGCACTGCAGTGACCTGGCGCGCGCCGCACTCCGCAGGGTCCTAGGAGACGTTGGAGAGATCACCGTTGATTTCTGCGGAACGCACCAGGCCTGTTTGGAGTCGGACGCCGTTTCGTCCGAATGGATCGAGGAACACTGGCGCGACGTGGTTGACAAGGTGTGCGCCGGCGCTCCCTACCTAGGCGCGTGGCTTGCTGAGGCCAGATGCGTGCAGGATGAGGGGGAGCTTGCAGTTGAGGTCCCAGGCGAGGTGCAGGCGGCCAAGCTCACGGAGAAGGGCTGTTCCCACATGATCGCAGCCGCGATTGCGGAACTCTCAGGGGCAAGGCCCGAGGTGCGTATAGTTGTGGGCGACTTCACGGCAACAGACCAGGGCGATGATGAGGAATCGCCAGATGCCTGGGTTGAGCTCGCAAGCCCGCCTCCCCCGGGCGACAGTGAACAACGCCCAGCGGGAGACTGGGCGGAGTCGAAACCGCGTACGACTCCGACGCGGACAGAAACTGAGCCCAAGCGCCGCGGAAGGCGGCGTCCGGTAGTCACGGCTGAGGGCGCGATTCGGGGACGGCTCATCGCCGAGGCCCCCCAATCAATCGCCGAGATTGCACAGGGGCAGAAGAAAGCCGTGGTCGCGGGCGAGCTGTTCGACGTGGATGAAAGGCAGACAAAGAGCGGGCTGTATGTGATCTCGTTTTGCATCACTGACCTGACCGACTCAATCACCTGCAAGTTCTTCCGAGATGCGGATGAACCGAGGGCGGAGCTTGCCGATGGGCAGTGGGTGAAGGTGCGCGGCGAATTGCAGTACGACCAGTACGCCAGGGAGACAGTGATCATGGCGTCGGACATCGTTCCATATGCAAAGCGCGAGCGGATGGATCTGAGCGCGGAGAAACGCGTAGAACTGCATCTTCACACGAAAATGAGCGCACTGGATTCCGTGTGCGAGGTTCAGGCGGTGATCCGGCAGGCGGCCGCCTGGGGCCATCCCGCCGTCGCTATTACCGATCATGGCGTGGTTCAGGCATTCCCTGATGCTTACGCGGAAGCGAGGAAGCTGGGAATTAAGGTCATCTATGGGATGGAGGCATATCTAGTCGATGATCCTGCCGATGACGGCGCCCACATGTTCCACATGACGGTCCTCGCAAGGAATCGTGATGGCCTTCAAGGATTGTACCACCTCGTAACTGACTCGCACCTTCGCTACTTCCATCGGCACCCGCGAGTGCCCCGGGAGGCTATCGCGCAGTACAGATCCGGGCTTCTCATCGGGTCCGCATGTGAGTCAGGGGAGCTTTTCCGGGCCATGCTGGCCAATGCTCCTGACGAGGAGATCCAGCGGATTGCGGGTTTCTACGACTATCTTGAGGTGATGCCTCCTGGCAACAACGCGTTCCTAGTTCGTTCCGGCGCGCTTCCTGATGTTCGAGGAGTGCAGAACCTCACAGCAAGGATCCATGACCTCGGCAGGAAGCTTGGGATACCTGTTGTTGCCACAGGGGATGTGCACTTTCTTAACCCTCGCGATGAAGTTTACCGGCGCATACTCATGGCCGGGCAGGGATACGAGGACGCAGACTCCCAGGCGCCACTGTACTTTCACACCACAGACGAGATGCTTGAGGAGTTTTCATTCCTCGGCGAGGAGATCTGTCGTGAGGTGGTCATCGAGAATCCGCGGAAAATTGCAGGCATGATCGACGACATGAAGCCAGTGCCGGATGAGCTCGCTACTCCCGAGATAGAAGGCGCAGATGATGAAGTCCGCTCTCAGGCCCATCGGAGAGCAAAGGAGCTGTACGGGGATCCACTCCCGGAAACCGTTGCCGACAGGCTGGGACGTGAGCTGGACGCGATTATCGGGCACGGCTATGCCGTGAACTATGACATCGCGGCGAAACTGGTGCGCAAGTCCGTGGAGGCCGGATATCCTGTGGGATCGAGGGGGTCCGTCGGATCGTCCCTCGTGGCCACCATGTGCGGAATAACCGAAGTGAACCCACTTCCTCCGCACTACCTGTGCCCGAGCTGCCATTACAGCGATTTCGATCACGGGCTTCCCGCCGAATCCGGGTACGATCTTCCATCTGCGACCTGTCCGCAATGTGGGTGCGCTTTGGCAAAGGACGGCCAGAACATCCCGTTCGAGACATTCCTCGGTTTCGAGGGAGATAAGGTGCCAGATATCGACCTGAACTTCTCCGGTGAATATCAGGGAGCAATACATAAATACGCGGAGGAGCTGTTCGGAGCGGATCATGTGTTCCGAGCGGGAACCATAGCGACGATAGCCGACAAGACCGCGTACGGGTTCGTCAAGGCTTACGCAGAATCCCACGGGTTGGTGATGAGGCAGGCCGAGGCGGCGCGACTGGCTCGCGGGTGCTCCGGAGTGAAGCGAACGACAGGCCAGCATCCCGGCGGATTGATGATCGTGCCAAAGGGGCGGGATGTGCACGAATTCACGCCGGTTCAACACCCGGCCAACGATCGCAACTCCGAGACGGTGACTACTCACTTCGAATACAAGACGATACATGAGTGCCTTCTGAAACTGGATCTTCTGGGACATGATGATCCCACGATGATAAAGATGCTTGAGGACCTCACGGGGATGCGGTCTGGTTCGATTCCAATGGATGACCCGGAGACCATTGCGATCTTCGCATCGATCGATCCCCTCAAGCTCAGAGCGAATCCGACAGGTCTCACCTGCGGAACCGTCGCCATCCCGGAGTTTGGAACCAAGTTCGTGAGAGGAATGCTGGATGAAACGAAACCGCGTTCCTTCGCGGATCTGGTTCGGATCAGTGGTCTCTCCCACGGGACGGATGTGTGGCTCACCAATGCTCAGGAGCTGATTGCGGCTGGACGCGCATGCCTGTCTGATGTCATTGCCTGCAGGGACGATATCATGATTCGCTTGATCCGTGACGGGCTTCCGCCGAAGACCGCGTTCAAGATAATGGAGAAGGTCCGAAAAGGGAAAGGGCTAACTGACGAGGACGCGGCTGCCATGAAGGGGCATTCAGTGCCAGACTGGTACATCAATTCATGCAACAAGATCAAGTACATGTTCCCGAAAGCGCATGCCGCTGCTTATGTTACGATGGCGTTTAGGATAGCATACTTCAAGGTGCACTACCCCATTCAGTTCTACGCAGCCTACTTCAGCATCAGGGCGGCGGAATTCGAGGCACAGATAGCCACGATGAGTGTGAACGACATGATCGCTGCCATGGACTCAATCGAGACGAAGGCTGATGCCACGTCGCGGGAGAAGAACCTGACTACGGTCCTTGAGGTAGTGGCAGAAGCCAAGCTAAGAGGGGTGGAGTTCCTTCCTGTGAGCATCGGCAGCTCAGAAGCGACGCGCTTCTCCGTAGAGGACGGGGCTCTGCGCATTCCCCTGGTCACTGTGTCATCCCTGGGGGAGGCTGCTGCTGCGAGCGTGATCGATGCCCGCTGCGAGAGGCCGTTCAGCTCCATCGCGGATGTGAGGGGGCGGACTCGACTCACCAGGTCCCACATCGACGCGCTGCGGGAGATGGGTGGGTTCGATGGGCTCCCCGAGACTGACCAGCTATCTCTGTTCTAGCCCGCGTCCGATGCGGAGGAACGCCGCCAGTGGCCCGCTGGCTGCGGTTGCTCTGCCGCGGCGCGCGCACTCTTGCGCGGTGTGCTGGCATATGCTATATTGAGACGTGTGAGGGTAGTCTTGAGTGGTCTTTTGTGGTGTGGTGAGAGTGGGGAGGACCCACTCTTTCATCATGTGTGTTCCTTGCAGGGCCAGCGCCCTGCGCTTTGGGTGTTGGGAGGATGAAAGGCCATGGATCGTGGGCAGGCGGAGGCCCGGGCCAATCGCATAGCGGAGTTGGAGGCTGCCCGCCTCGGGCTCACAGTAGTCGATACTGAGTTCGTGCGTGACTCGGGGTACTGGTACCTGCGCGTGTACATCGAGAAGCCGGGGGGCGTGGCCATCGACGACTGCTCAGCTCTGTCGGAAGCGGTAGGAGCTGAGTTGGATCGGCAGGATTTCATCCCCCAGAGCTACATTCTGGAGGTGTCGTCCTCGGGAGAGAAGCCACTCAGGCGTGACGAGGAATACGATGAGTTCAAAGGCCGCTGGGCTCTCATCACGACATATGCCGAGATCAATGGGTGCAAGAGCTTTGAGGGGCGCCTGATGGGCACTTCGGACGGCTCCGTGCTGATTGAGGTCGATGGGACGACAGTTCGAATACCCCGCAGCAAGATCGCTGCCGCGAGGCTGGCGGCGCCGCTCAGGGAGGTTAACGGCGATGAGTCAGAATGACAGTGTCGAGATAATCAAGGCCCTCGATGAGATAGAACGGGAACGAGGGATATCCAAGGAAATACTTCTTGACGCGCTCGAGGCCGCTCTGGTCCTTGCCTTCAAGAAGCACTACGGCTCATCGCAGAATGTCAGGGTGAGTTTGGATCCGAGTGTCGGTCGCATAGTCGTTCTATCCCGCAAGAATGTGGTCGAAGAGGTGCAGGATCTCAAGACGGAGATCTCGCTTGCAGATGCGAGGGAGATCGACCCTAACTTCAATGCGGGAGACGTGGTCGAAACCGAGGTGACTCCCAGGGAGTTCGGGCGCATCGCGGCGCAAACTGCCAAGCAGGTAATCGTGCAGAGGATCCGCGAGGCGGAACGAGGAGTCATCTACGAGGAGTTCTCGAATCGCGAGGGCGATGTGGTAACCGGCATGGTCAGCCGTGTCGAGCTGCGCAATGTCATCGTCGATCTTGGCAAAACAGAAGCCACTATCCCATCTCAGGAGCAGATCCAAACGGAAAACTACGAGCTCGGCATGAAGATCAAGTGCTATGTTGTGGAGGTCCGCAAGAGCAACAAGGGTCCGATGGTGCTGGTGTCACGGACACATCCTCTTCTCCTTAAGCGCCTCCTAGAGCTCGAAGTGCCTGAGATCGCCGATGGAGTTGTTGAGATCAAAGGAATCGCCCGTGAGGCCGGGGCCCGTTCAAAGGTTGCCGTCGTCGCTCACGACCCGAATGTGGATCCGGTCGGGGCGTGCGTGGGGCCGCGCGGCGCGCGCATACAGGCGGTTGTGACAGAGCTTGCAGGCGAGAAGATAGATGTCATACCATGGAGTGAGGACTACTCGAAGTTCATCGGGAACGCCCTCAGTCCGGCCAAGGTTGTTGAGGTGCGTCCGGATTTCATATCCAAGATCGCGATGGTCATTGTTCCTGATTATCAGCTTTCGCTCGCCATAGGCCGAGAGGGTCAGAACGCCAGGCTGGCAGCGAAGCTAACCGGCTGGAAGATTGACATCAAGAGCGAGTCCCAGGTTGGACTCGGCGGCATCCCCAAGTTCGAAGTAGACTTCTAGGGGGTGTGGCAGTGTGCCTAAGGTCAGGAAGTTGCCTCAGCGAACATGCGTCGGCTGCGGGCGAGTGGCCGACAAACGCGACCTGGTTCGCGTCGTGAGAACGCCAGAGGGTCAGGTGGTCATCGACCCGACAGGCAAGAAGTCTGGGCGCGGCGCTTATGTGTGCAGAGAAGGGGAATGCGTGGCCAAGGCTGTGCGCGGCGGGAGGCTTTCCCGGGCCTTGGGGACAGATATACCTGAAGAGGTAATCGAGACGCTCCGAGACCAGCTGCAAGCGGCTCGGCTTCCTTCGCAATAAGCGTCACTTACCACGCTCGTGCGTGGGTTGGAACAAACATCCGCGTGGCTGCGGCTGTCGCGGTGGGAGCCACTCGGGATACCTGCTCAGCCCAGGGGCTAACGAACGCTGCGACTTAACTCGGCCTATTGCGGGCCACGGGGGTGATGCTCAATGGCAAAAGTGAGAGTATTCGAATTGGCCAAGGACCTCAATATGCCGAGCAAGGATCTGGTTACACTATTAAATGAGTTGGGTGTGAAGGCGAAGAATCATATGAGCGCAATTGATGAAAACGCAGCAAGATATGTGATGCGGAAGTACGGACCTGATGCAGTCAAGGGAGAAGCCAAGGCGTCAGCTCCTGCAGGGGCACCGGTTGTCGCACCGACGCCTATCCAGCCGGGTCAGCTGGCGCCGGTCGTCTCAGAATGCACGCCAGCAGCAGGTTCGGCGCCTGCGCAAACGCCAACGCCCACTCCCATAGACATGCAGCTGCAATCGCAGGGGCAGCGGGCGCCGTACTCCGAAGCAGCTCCGGTCGCAACAGGGACAGGCGCGGGAACTGGGCATCCTGTTCAGCCTGGGATTCAACAGCCATTCAATCCGCAGCATAGGATCGGACCTTCTCAGCAGAGGCCCGCACCATATCCTCAGCAGACCCAGGGTCCGCGGTCGGGCGATTTTGGGCCGAGGCCTGATGGCAGGCAGTTCCCGCAATCTCAGGGGAGGCCGATGCAGGGCCCTAGGTCAGGCAGGCCGTTGCCGGGAGCGCCCGCTGGCGGGCAGGCCGGTCAGGTAAGCCAGGTCCAGCGCCCGCTGGATCCGTCTTATCCCTTCATACCCGCTCGTCAAGGCCCGAGGCCGTTCCCTCAGGGTGGAGCGCCGAGGCCGCCCAGGCCAGTTGGCCAACCAGTCCAACCTGGCCAGGCATGGCAGCAGGGTCCTTCATATTCATCAGGGCAGGCGCGGCCGATGGGCCCTTCGGGTGGACCCCGTCCCATGGGCGGGCCCGGCGCCGGAATGGCCCGGCCGTATGGCCCACGCCCTACTGGATCAGCTGGCGCTGGCGCTAGGCGCGGTCCCGGCCTCTCAGTGCCTCCTCCACCTCAGACGGCGACTCCGGCGCCTCCGAGCCGCGGGGCCAAGGGAAAGTCGCAGTGGACTGGGCGAGGAAGGCGCGGGGAACTAGGTGAAGAGGGATCGGATCGTCCTAGCGCTCGCGCGGATAAGCGAGGGCGTAAGAAGGCGCCCACGTCTGCGCCTCTCGATGATGCACGACTCATCGGACGCCGTATCGTGTCCGGTGAGATGGATATCGATAGCGAAGACGAGGTAGGCATCAAGCGCTCCGTCCGCAGACGCGAAAAGGCGGCCAAGGTCAAACGAGTGGAGATAGGGTCCGCCATAGCGGTGCGTGATCTCGCCGCGAAGCTGGAGATTCCCGCCTCGGAGGTGGTTTCGAGGCTGATTCGGCTTGGCGTGATGGTCAACATCAATCAGGAGATTGAAGGGGAAGTTGCGCAGATACTCGCAACTGATCTGGGTTTTGAAGCAGAGCTCACGTCAGAGCGGGAGGAACGCGAAGTCGCAATTGCTCAGGTGGAGGATTCCGAGGAGAGCCTCAAGCCGAGGCCTCCGGTGGTCACCATCATGGGTCACGTTGACCATGGCAAGACTTCTCTCCTAGATGCAATCAGAGAGACCAACGTGACTGCTACAGAGGCTGGAGGCATTACGCAGCACATAGGCGCCTACCAGGTTGAACTGCGCGGAAGGAAGATCACCTTCCTCGATACTCCAGGACACGAGGCGTTCACGGCTATGCGCGCCCGCGGGGCGCAGGTCACTGATGTGGCGGTACTAGTCGTGGCAGCCGACGATGGAGTAATGCCCCAGACAATCGAGGCGGTGAACCACGCGCGGGACGCGAAGGTGCCCATCGTGGTCGCGATAAACAAGATCGACAGGCCAGGCGCTCAGCCTGAGCGAGTTCAGAGGCAGCTTGCAGAGATCGGCCTTGTCTCTGAGGAGTGGGGCGGCGATACTGTCATGGCGCCAGTATCGGCGCTTCGAAGGCAGGGAATCGAAGACCTCCTTGAGATGATCCTTCTCGTGGCCGATATGCGAGATATCAAAGCCAACCCCGACAGACCCGCGTGGGGCACTGTTGTGGAGGCCAGAATTGACCGAGGACGTGGCCCAGTCGCAACGGTGCTGATCCAGAAGGGCACACTGAAGGTGGGCGACAACTGTCTGGTGGGTGAGACGTTCGGCAGGGTGAGAGCGATGGCCGACTACATTGGGCAATCAGTGGAGGTGGCCACCCCATCGATGCCCGTGGAGGTGCTTGGCCTCAGCGAGGTCCCGGAGGCCGGAGACGTGTTCCAGGTCGTCACCGATGAGCGCGAGGCCAAACAGGTCGCAGAGAGACGCGCGGACCGCCGACGCCAATCGGTGATGAAGGATACGAAGAAGGTCTCTCTCGAAGATCTGTTCAGCCAGATCAAGGAGGGAGAGGTCAAGGAGCTCAGGGTAGTCATCAAGGCCGACGTTCAGGGCTCTGTAGAGGCAGTGCGGCAGGCGCTTGAGAAGCTGTCTACCTCCGAGGTCAGGGTCAATGTGATCCACGGCGGAGTGGGAGCGGTGAGCGAGTGGGATGTGATGCTCGCATCTGCATCCAACGCTATCGTGATCGGTTTCAACGTGAGGCCGGACGGTGCAGCGGCGAACTCTGCCGAGATTGAACAGGTTGACGTGAGGCTGTATCGGGTAATCTACGATGCTATCGACGATGTTAAGAAGGCAATGGAAGGGCTTCTAGAGCCTGAGTTCCGCGAGGTTGTGTACGGCCACGCCGAAGTGAGAGAGACGTTCAAGGTGCCCAAGGTGGGAGTGGTGGCAGGCTGCTACATCACTGATGGCAAGGTCACCAGGTCTGCCAGAGTGCGGCTCATTCGTGACGGAGTCGTTGCGTTTGAAGGAAAGATAGCCTCGCTCAAGAGGTTTAAGGATGATGCGCGCGAAGTGGCCGCAGGGTTCGAGTGCGGAATCGGCATAGAGAACTGGAACGATATTCGCGAAAAGGACATCATCGAAGCGTTTGGCAAAGAAGAGGTAAAGCGCGAGCTGTAGCCTGCGAATCCAGTTGAATAGGGACAGTCCGTGCTGAGCGCCAGCGGGTGGAAGGAGGCGGCGCGCGGTGCCAACACATCGCTCCGACCGCATTCGGGCGGCATTCCGTGAAGAGATCTCACAGATGCTCCGCCGCGATCTTAAGGACCCAAGGCTTGGGTTTGTGACCGTAACCGATGTCGAGGTCAGCGGAGATCTGCAGCACGCAAAGGTCTATGTGAGCATTCTCGGCGATGAGAACTCCAGGACCCAGACGATGCATGCTCTGGAGAGCGCGAAAGGATACATCAGATCGGAGATCGGGCATCGTGTTCCGTTGCGGCTTACGCCGGAGATATCGTTCGCCTACGATGATTCCATTGAGCGTGGCGCCCACCTGCTGAAACTCATTCACGACGTGCAGGCGGGCCCCGCTGGGCCTGGGGATGAGATTGAGCATGGCGAGGAGGACCGCAGTTGAACATCCCTGATGATGTTCTCCGCGCCATTGCGGAGGCTAGTTCCATTCTCATCACTACCCACGTGATTCCAGATGGCGATGCGATTGGCTCCATGCTGGGGATGAAGATGGCTCTGGAACAGATCGGGCTTTCGCCGGTCGCCGCCATTTCGGACCCGGTGCCTGCTTCTCTTAGGTTCCTTCCCGGAGCGGGATCGGTTCTGGGCCCGGAGGACCTGCTTTCCAGCTACGGCGTTGCACTGGTGCTCGATTGCGGCGATATCGAGCGAGTGGGCCGGGTCGCAAACGCCGTCCGGGGCAGTGCAGCTGTGGTGAACGTTGATCACCACGCCACCAACGACGAGTTCGGCACTTACAACTGGGTGGACACGCAGGCGGCGGCAACGGCTGAGCTGGCAGCGCAGATAATCCGTGCGCTTGGGGTGGAGTACACTCCGGAGATAGCTGCCTGTCTGTATGCGGGGATCTCTACTGACACGGGGTCGTTTCGCTACTCCAACACTCGCGCTGCCACACTGCGGACAGCGGCGGAGCTTATCGAGGCAGGCGCACGGCCGTGGGAGATCGCGCAGAACATATACGACAGCAAACCATACGGCTCCCTTGCAGCTCTGGCTGAGGTGATCCTCGGCATCGAGTTCAGTTGCGACGGATTGCTCGCCTCCATGAACATCACTGCCGAGATAATGGCTAAGCACGGGGTCTCTGAGGGAGATACTGAGGGATACATCGGCTACGCAAGGTCAGTTGCAGGGGTTGAGGCAGCAGTGGCCTTCCGCGAGGCGCCGGATGGGCTCATAAGGATAGGCTTTCGATCCAAGGAGAAGGTGGATGTGGCTCGCGTCGCCTCCGACTTCGGCGGAGGCGGGCACGTGCGGGCATCAGGATGCACTATGCCTGGGCCTCTTCCAGAGGCCAGGTCCAAGGTGATGTTGAGGCTCCGCACAGCGCTCCGGGAGGCTGGCTACACTTGGACGGAATAGTCGCAGTACATAAGGCGCCCGGGATGACGTCTCACGACGTTGTGGCCATGGCAAGGCGCATCACCAAAGAGCGGTCGTGTGGACACACGGGCACACTGGATCCCGGAGCCACTGGGGTCCTTGTTCTCTGTTTCGGGAAATCCACTCGCCTGTCCCAATTCCTAATGGACCTTCCCAAGGAGTACGTGGCAGAGATGGTCTACGGAGTTTCCACAGATACCGGCGATTCGGAAGGGCGGATCACCTCCGCAGACTCCGACTTCGCCATTCCTCTGTCGGCTGTGTGCGCTGCAATCGAAGGGTTCCAAGGGGAGATCGAGCAGATTCCTCCGATGGTGTCCGCCGTTCACCACGAGGGTCGCAGGCTATATGAACTTGCGCGGGAAGGGATAGAGGTTGCGCGGACCCCGCGGCGAGTGATCATACACCAGATCAGCCCCGTCGATGTAGGCGCCTGGCCGGATCCTGTTGTTCCGGGTTCGCGAGGCCAGATCCGCGTCAGGTGCTCCAAAGGCACCTACATTCGCACTCTGTGCCAGGACATATGCAAGAGCCTTGGAGTATCAGGCCACATGGGATCGCTGGTCCGAACGGAGTCGGCGGGCTTCACATTGGCTGAGTCAGTCACCCTCGGACAGCTTGAGGAGGCGGCCCGTGAAGGCGTGCTCGATATGATGGTGCATGAACCTGCCAGGGGCATCCGGCACATGCTCACCTTCGAGCTTACGCAGGTGGAATCAGCAAGGGTGGCCTGTGGTGCTCCCGTCCTGCGCCCAGCTTCCAGCGCAGCCGATGGAGAGAGGGTGGGGCTGATCTGCCCAGATGGATCCCTCGCAGCTATCGGACTGGCGACTCGTGCGGAACAGGGAATCATCATCCGGCCGGTTATCGTCTTTAATGCCTGAGGTGTTTTTGAATGCAGTCTTTGTTGATCGATGGCGATGCGCATCTGAAAGACAGCGCCCATGTGTACGTGCTTGGAGTGTTCGACGGGGTTCACCTAGGGCATCAGGCTCTAATACGCGAGGCGACGAGCCGAGCTCAAGCGCGCAAGGTTGGCGCATACACCTTCGATGTGCATCCACTCGCAGTAATAGACCCCCCTCATGCACCTTCCATGATTGCCACACTCCCTGAGAAGCTCGTCCTTCTTGCCGAGGCAGGGGTGGATCTATGCGTTGTGCAGCGATTCAGTCATGAATACGCGGCTCTTACGCCTGAGGAGTTCGTGGAACGAGTCATTATCGATACCCTGGGCGCCCGCGAGATAGTCATTGGGTTCAACTACAGTTTCGGTCGACGTGGAGAGGGCTCCCCAGCCATACTGCAGAGCCTCTGCAGCGCGAGGGGAGTTGCGGTAACCTGTGTTTCGCCTGTAATGCAGGATGGGCTGCCGGTGGCAAGCACGGAGATCAGATCCGCGATCGCTTCCGGGGATGTGGAGAGGGCAGCGCGCCTTCTCGGCAGGCCGCACCGTGTTCAAGGCCCTGTCGTGAGGGGCAGGGGCGTTGGAAGGACCATAGGAATGCCTACGGCGAACGTAGCCGTGGCGCCGGAGATCTCGATTCCAGCTGATGGAGTGTACGCTGTTATTGCAACGTGGCGCCGGACGCCTGGCGGCGCCAGGGAACGGGCAGCAGGCGTGTGCGACATCGGCTGGCGTCCTACGTTCCCCGGCGTCACACCCGCGCGCGTGGTGGAGGCGCACCTGCTGAGAGTGGACGAGGATCTGTATGGGCTTGACTTGAGGCTCGAGTTCATTGCAAGGCTGCGGGATGAGATCCGTTTTCGGGACCCGGCCGCGCTCCGAGCCCAGGTGGCTGCCGACATCGAACGGGCGATGCAGGTTCTCAGCGTTTACACCAGTTCTCAACTATGCTAAAATGGATATCGCTGGCTCGCAGGGCGGGCCGATTCAACCCTACACTAGGACTGCCGAGGCTCCAACGGCTCTCTTGGTGAGGGCGTTTACGCTATAGGAGGTGCCATCAGTCTTGAGCCTAATGCCAGAGCAGAAAAAGGCAGTGATCGAGAAGTACCGAGTGCATGAGTCCGATACCGGGTCTCCAGAAGTCCAGATAGCAATCCTCACAGAACGGATAAACTATCTCACAGAGCATCTGAAATCCCACAAGAAAGACCATCACTCCAGGCGTGGCTTGCTGAAGATGGTAGGCTCGCGCCGAGCGCTTCTCGACTATCTTAAGGCCAAGGATGTGGAGAGATACCGGGGCATCGTTGAGAAGCTCGGGCTCCGCAAGTAGGATAGTGGCGTCGAGAGCGGGTGTTGTAGTATCCCGCTCTCTTCTTCGTGGACTCGTGGACGCGATTCCCTGCATATCGAGGAGGTAGGTGACTGAATGCATCAGGTTTTCGAGGCAGTCGTGGGCGGAAGGAAACTAGTCGTCGAAACTGGCAAGCTGGCCCAGCAGGCCAGCGGTTCGGTGTTTTGCCGGTACGGCGACACAGTAGTCCTGGTGACTGCGACGGCCTCTAAGGATCCGAGAGAGGGCATCGATTTCTTTCCCCTCCTTGTGGACTATGAGGAGAGGCTATACGCCGTGGGGAAGATCCCAGGTGGGTTCATCAAGCGGGAGGGCAGGCCAAGTGAGGCAGCCGTACTCTCCGGTCGCATGATCGACAGGCCGATCAGGCCCCTGTTCCCCGAGGGCTTCCGCAACGATGTTCAGGTCGTGGCTACTGTTATGTCGGTTGAGCCGGGCGTTGAGCCTTCCATTCTGGCGATGAATGGCGCGTCAATCGCGCTGTCCATCTCCGCGATTCCGTTCGAGGGCCCCATCGCTGGGGTGAAGGTGGGGCTGGTGGATGGCAAATTCGTGATCAACCCAGATGCGGAGCAGGCCGAGAAGTCCTCGATGTCCGTCGTAGTCGCGGGCACTAGGGATGCCGTGCTTATGGTGGAGGCAGGCGCAAGTGAGGCGCCGGAGGCCACCGCTCTGGAAGCGATCATGTTTGCACATGAGGAGATCAAACGGATAATCGCATTCCAAGATGAGATCATTGCGGCAGTCGGAGTTCCTAAGACGCCGTTCACCTCGTTCGATCCTGATCCGGAACTTGTGGCCAAGGTCCGCGCATATGCAGAGAGTGCGCTCGATGATGCCGTGAGGAACTCGGACAAGCTTTCGCGCGAGGAGAGCACAGAGGCCGTGAAGGCCGATGCCATGGCCCATTTCGCCGAGGAGATGGGCGAGGATGCGCCGATGAAGGACATCGCGGCGGTGCTTGATAAGGTCCTCAAGCAGATAGTGCGCAAGATGATCGCGGTGGAAGGGATCCGCCCAGATGGAAGGGCGCTCAACGAGATTCGCCCGCTTTCCTGCGAGGTGGGCCTCCTGCCTCGGGTTCATGGCTCCGCCATGTTCCGAAGAGGGCAAACTCAGGTCATCACTGCCTGTACGCTCGGCGCCGTTGGGGATGAGCAGATCCTAGACGGGCTCGGCCTCGAGGAGTCCAAGCGCTACATGCACCACTACAACTTCCCTCCCTACAGCGTAGGCGAGGTCAAGCCGATGCGCGGACCCGGCAGGCGTGAAATCGGGCACGGCGCCCTGGCTGAGCGCGCGCTTCTGCCTGTGATCCCTCCGGTGGAGGAGTTCCCGTATACGATTAGGCTGGTATCTGAGGTGGTCGAATCCAACGGTTCGTCAAGCCAGGCATCGGTGTGCGGCAGCACACTCTCTCTTATGGATGCTGGAGTGCCTATCAAGAAGCCGGTGGCGGGCGTAGCGATGGGTCTTGTGAAGTATGAGGATAGGTTCACTGTTCTTACCGACATACAAGGCCTGGAGGACGCGCTGGGCGACATGGACTTCAAGGTGGCCGGGACCCGGGATGGGATAACAGCCATCCAGATGGACATGAAGGCAAGAGGGATCTCCCGGGAGATACTCGAGAAGGCCCTCGAGCAGGCGCGCCAGGGCAGGCTGTTCATCCTCGACAAGATGCTCTCTGTCATCCCTGAGCCTAGGACGGAGCTTTCGCCGTATGCCCCCAGAATGCTCACGATCACGATCGATCCCGACAAGATCCGCGATGTGATCGGGCCCGGCGGCAAGATGATCAGGAAGATCATCGAGCTCACTGGCGCGAAGATCGACATCGAAGACGATGGCAGAGTGTTCATCGCCTCCATAGACATGGATAAGGCCAAGGCTGCGGTGGATATGATCACGAACCTGGTGCATGACCCGGCGCCGGGAGAGGTGTACGCGGGCAAGGTCACTCGCCTGATGCCTTTCGGCGCCTTCGTGGAGATCCTTCCGGGCAAGGAGGGACTGGTGCACATCTCGCAGCTGGCTCATGAGCGAGTGGCCGCGGTCGAGGATGTCGTTAGCGTGGGAGACGAGATCTCAGTGCGCGTGTCCGAGATCGACAAGCAAGGCAGAATCAACCTCTCGCGAAAGGATCTGCTTCCGAAGCCCGAGGGTCTGGCGTCTGATCCTGGGCCACGTGGACCAGTGGGTGGTCAGGGCGCTGGCACTGGTTTTAGACCACGGCCATTCGGAGGCGGTTCTCGTCCGCCTCAGGGCAGCAACGGCCCTGGCAGGGATGGCGAACACCGCCGCTAGAGGCCATAATCTGCAACTCAACATGGAACAGCACAGTAGATAGCCGGATCACGTCCGGCTGTTTTCTATTTAAGAAGGGACTTTCGAGGTTGGGGCGAATATTCGGTATTGTATTACCAAGCGAAGGTGGTGGGCCCATTGGGCCAAGTCGAATCGGAGATCAAGGTGCTGGTGGTGAACCCAGGTTCTACATCTACCAGGGTGGCCATATATCACGGGCGCGACCAGGTGTACACAGACAATATCCAACACCCCGCACGCGAGCTCGCGGCATTCCCCTGCATATCCGATCAGCTCGAATACAGGAAGTCGGCGGTTGCCGAAAGCCTTGCCTCATCTGGATACACCGCGTCCGATTTCGACGCAGTGGTGTCGCGAGGAGGTGCTGTACGCCCCGTTTCCGGGGGGGTATACAAAATCGATGAGGCAGTGATTGATGATGTCACTCACAGGCCGAGCACGGAGCATGCGGCGAACCTCGGTGCGGTGATCGCAGCGGATATCGCACGTACTGCCGGAATCAGCGCCTTCCTGGTGGATCCCATATCTGTGGACGAATTCGAACCCCTGGCCAGGCTTTCGGGCCTCCCCGAGCTGCCCCGGGTTTCGCTCTTGCATGCGCTCTCGATTCGCGCTACTGCTAAGAAGGCGGCGGAGCGCCTGGACCGTAAGGTGGCGGATATCAATGTGATCGTCGCACACATGGGCGGTGGGATCACGGTATGTCCAGTGAAACGCGGGCGCATGATCGACGCCAATGGGGCAAACGACGAGGGGCCGCTCTCTCCGGAACGATCTGGGTCAATCGCGGCGAAGGACCTTGCGGAGATATGTTTCTCGGGCAAGTACACTGAACGGGAACTCATATTCAGGCTGACCCATGCCTCAGGGCTTGTGGCTCACTTGGGAACTAGCGATGCCAGGACGATTGAGGAGATGATCGAGAGCGGCGATGCCCACGCATCGCTGGTGGTGCAGGCAATGTGCTGCCAGATCGCCAAGGAGATCGGGGCGATGGCGACGGTGCTCTCGGGTGATGTGGACGCCATAGCGCTCACCGGCGGGCTTGCTGCCTGGGATCGGGTGGTGTCGGACCTCACTGCAAGGTGCAGATTCATATCTCAGATCCTCGTGTTCCCCGGAGAGAACGAGATGGAGGCTCTCGCCCTCGGCGCGCTTGGGGCGCTGCTTGGCACTGAGGAGGTCAAGTCGTATGCCGCAGAGGCGGGGAAATGCCAGGGAGAACCAGGGAGGAGGAACGGGCTGTGCTGAACGATTTCGAGCAGGTCCTAAGCGAAGCGAAGAAACATCCATCCGTGCGGGTTAGTGTCGCCATGGCTCAGGATCCAGAGGTGCTTGAGGCGGTCCGAATGGCAAGGGAGATCGGGATGGGCGAGTTCGTGCTCGTGGGCGATGCGCAGAGTATTCGAGCGTCCGCGTCATCAGTCGGCCTGGATCTGTCGGGGATTCAAGTGCTGCACGAGGCGGATGGTCCTGCGACGGCGCTTCGCGCGGTGTCAGAGGTCAGCTCCGGACGTGCGGGCATCCTCATGAAAGGCCTGATCCCTACTGCCGATTTCCTCAGAGCAGTCCTCGATAAGGAAGTAGGACTGAGGTCTGGTCGCCTCCTCAGCCATGTGGCCGTGTTCAAGTCCCCGAAGTACGACCGCTTTTTCTACCTCACTGACGGCGCCATGATGGTGGCGCCAACCCTCGTGGAGAAAACCCAGATCATCCAGAACGTCGTTGGCCTTGCCCATAAGCTCGGGAATGAGCAGCCCAAAGTGGCATGTTTAGCAGCTGTCGAGGTCGTGAACCCTGATATGCCCGAAACGGTGGAGGCAGCGGCGCTCGCAAAGATGAGCGACAGACGCCAGATCAAGGGATGCCTCATCGACGGACCACTGGGCCTCGACAATGCGGTCTCGATGGAATCCGCGACGCACAAGGGTGTCACAGGCCCCGTAGCTGGGCAGGCCGATGTGTTGCTGGCGCCTGATATTGCTGCAGGGAACGCCATCTACAAGACCATAGTGTATTTCGGAGACGTGGACACCGCAGCTGTTGTCGTAGGCGCTCGGGCTCCCATAGTGCTCACTTCGAGGTCTGATTCACCTAGGGCCAAGCTCCTCTCCATTGGGCTTGCGATCCTGGCGTCGTAATGTCGGGGGTAGAAAGCATGAATGGCCACAGGCTTTTGATAATAAACCCTGGTTCCACATCCACGAAAGTCGCCCTGTTCGAAGGCTCGACGCTGATCTCGGGCGAGGCTTTGCATCACGATGCAGCCACGCTAGCCGCATATGATCGCATACTCGACCAACTCCCTGCCAGGAAGGAGAGGGTGCTCCAGTTCCTGGCCTGGGGGCCCATGCCGGCGAATACGCTCTCCGCTGTTGTAGGACGAGGAGGGCTCCTGCCTCCGATGGAAGGCGGGGTGTATCTCGTTGATGACGCGCTCGTTTCCGCTTTGCGCGAACGCGGCGAGGGCCACGCATCGAGCCTGGGGGCGCTCATTGCCCGCGAAATCGCAAATCCCCTTGGCATCCCGGCCTTCACTGTTGATCCGGTAACCACAGACGAGTTCGAGAGTATTGCTCGCTACACGGGCCTTCCAGAGGTTCAGCACCGCAGCATATTCCATGCTTTGAACCAGAAGGCCGTGGCGCGGCGTGCGGCTCGCGACCTAGGAGTGGACTACACGGAGTGTAACCTGATCGTAGTCCACCTAGGCGGGGGAATCAGTGTAGGAGGCCACAGGCGAGGGCGAGTTGTGCATGTGGCAAATGCTCTCGAGGGGGAGGGTCCGTATTCGCCTGAGCGGTCAGGAGGCCTGCCGAACACGTCGCTAGTCAACATGTGTTACTCCGGCCAGTGCACCCTCGCAGAGGTAAGGAAGAAAATCGCAGGCCGTGGCGGGCTCGTGGCCCATCTGGGCACTAATTCCCTATTCGATGTGGAGAACAAGATAGCAGGCGGAGATGAATACGCCAGATTATGTTACGAAGGAATGGCTTACCAGGTGGCGAAGGAGATAGGGAGAGTGGCGTGCGCGCTCTCTGGAGATGTGGATGCGATAATCCTCACCGGAGGCGCTGCGAACTCAAGGATGTTGGTTGACTGGATCACAGACAGAGTGAAATTCATCTCCAAAGTCCTAGTGTACCCGGGCGAGGCCGAAATGGATGCTCTGGCCGACGCGGGCCTTAGGGTACTGGCAGGAGTTGAAGATGCCAAGAGAATATGCGAGGGAGGAGGCGGCGCGTAACTCATGCAAAAGGTGGTTTTCGACGAGGCCAAGTGTAAGGGATGCGAACTGTGCATGCAGTTTTGCCCAAAAGGCGCGATTCGGATGGCCGAACACATAAACGCGAAGGGATACCATCCGGCTGTGCTCGCAGATGAGGAAAAGTGCATTTCGTGCGCAATCTGCGCGAGAATGTGCCCAGACGCTGTGATCGAAGTATTCAAACCCTGAGGAGGGGAGTGCTTATGGCAGAACGCAAGCTGTTCAAGGGAAACGAAGCAGTGGCTGAGGCCGCTATCAGAGCAGGATGCCGCTACTTCTTTGGCTACCCGATTACCCCTCAGAACGAGATACCGGAGTATATGTCCCGGCGGCTTCCTGAGGTAGGCGGCGTGTTCGTGCAGGCAGAGAGCGAAATCGCTGCGATCAACATGGTGTACGGAGCAGCCGGCGCCGGAGCGCGTGTGATGACCTCTTCATCTAGCCCTGGCATCAGCTTGAAGCAGGAGGGAATATCCTACTTGGCAGGCGCGGGGCTTCCGTGCCTAATCGTGAACATGGTCAGGGGAGGACCTGGGCTCGGAGGCATACAGCCAGCCCAGTCAGACTACTTCCAGGCGGTGAAAGGCGGAGGGCACGGCGACTACCATCTCGTAGTGTACGTCCCTGCCTCAGTGCAGGAGATGGTGGATCTGACCATGGAGGCCTTTGACGTCGCTGAGATCTACCGTATGCCCGCGATGATACTCGGCGATGGGATCCTCGGGCAGATGATGGAGCCAGTTGAGTTCCATGAGCCTCGAAAGAGGGAGGTTCCTGCGAAGGACTGGGCCACTACTGGAGCTGCAGGGCGTGCGCCAAGGGTAATCAACTCCCTGTACCTGAATCCAGAGCAACTGTACAGGCACAACTTGGCACTGGCTGACAGGTTTGAGCAGGTCAAAGCGAATGAGGTCAGATGTGAGGCCGTAAATGTCGACGATGCCGACATCGTGTTGGCAGCATACGGAACCACTGCCAGAATATGCAGGTCGGTCATGGATCGAGCCAGGGCTTCCGGGCTTCGGGTCGGCCTCATGAGGCCCATCACGGTCTCGCCATTCCCATATGACGCCATCGGGAAGGCTGCACGCACTGCGAAAGCCTTCCTCACCGTGGAGATGAGCATGGGGCAGATGGTGGAGGATGTAAGGCTCGCAGTTCTTGGGAAAGCGCCAGTCCACTTCTACGGCACTACGGGCGGAGTGGTTCCTACTGCTGCTGCGATACTTGCGCGTGTCGAGGAGATCGCCGGTGCGGAGGTGTCACGTCCATGAAACAGGTGTACGCAGTCCCCAAGTCGCTTCAGCCTAGGCCCACTCACTACTGCCCGGGGTGCACCCACGGGATCATCCACAAACTCATTGCGGAGACCATCGATGAGCTTGGGGTCCGCGACAGGACTGTCGGCGTCGCCCCGGTGGGCTGCGCAGTTCTGGCCTACGACTACTTCGATTTCGATGTGCAGCAGGCGGCGCACGGGCGCGCGCCGGCAGTAGCCACCGGAATCAGGCGAGTCCTTCCTGAAGGAGTAGTCTTCACCTACCAGGGCGATGGCGACCTTGCCTCAATCGGAGCGGCGGAGATAGTCCATGCGGCGATGCGGGGCGAAAGGATAACTGTGGTCTTCGTAAATAACGCTATCTACGGAATGACCGGCGGCCAGATGGCGCCCACTACCCTTGTGGAGCAGAAGACGACCACATCTCCATTTGGCAGGCAGGAGGCCACGCAGGGCCAGCCCATCAGGATGTCGGAGATGCTAGCTACGATTCCGGGCGCCGCATACATCGCCCGAGTGGCGTTGTCGTCGCCAGCCGGGGTGCAGCGAGCCAAGAAAGCGATCAAGCGCGCCTTCGAGGTGCAACTCTCGGGCGCCGGCTTCTCCATGGTCGAGTGCCTCTCAACTTGTCCGACCAACTGGGGGATGACGCCTTTCGAGGCCATGAAGTGGCTGGATTCCAACATGGCGCCGTATTACCCTGTTGGCGAATTCCGGACGCCTGAGGGGGTGACGCAGAATGCTTGAGGAACTGATAATAGCCGGTTTCGGTGGACAGGGCGTAATGGTCATGGGGCAGCTTCTGTCCTATTCCGGGATGTTCGAGGGCAAGAATGTGTCGTGGATACCCTCGTACGGCCCGGAGATGCGAGGCGGCACGGCGAACTGTGCTGTTGTTGTCTCTTCCGAGCAGATTGGCTCTCCGATCGTAACCGAGCCCATGTCGGTGATCGTGATGAACCGGCCTTCGATGGACAAGTTCGAACCCACGCTCAGGTCCGGAGGCCTTCTGATCTACAATAGCTCGCTAATCGACAGGACGCCGGCGCGTAGTGATCTGCGCGTAGTCGCGGTTCCCGCCAATGAGATCGCGATTGAGCTTGGGGTGGACAAGGTCGCCAACATGTGCGCCCTCGGGGCGTACCTGGCCGCCACGAGAGTAGTGGCGATGGATTCGGTCGTCGAGTGCCTTAAGAAGGTGCTGCCAGAGCGCAGGCATAATCTGATACCTCTGAACGTCGATGCACTGCATCGTGGGGCGGCGCTCGTGAAGTAGCTTCAGTTCTGTGACACGGACGCACTGAAGCAGCAGCTGCTTATCCTGCCTACGCCGGCCCGGTGGCGGTTCGCCCCGGGCCGGATGCGTCAGTTTGTTTCGCGCGATCCCAGTTTGTTTCGCGCGATCCCTCGGTTGTTCTGTGCGTCCCGTTGCTGGTTCCGTGCACGCTGTACGGAATTCGTACTGGTTCGTCGCTCCACCAGTACGGAATTCGTACGAAGCTAGGCGGAAATCGCGGTCGACGACCACAGGGAGAGCGCAAAAACACCTACAATCTGGGAGCGCATGCCCCGCCATATGGTGTTGCATGCTGTTATTGGCTGAATCGCGGAGTTTCCGATGATCGCCGGGCGGTTTTGCCCTTAGCGTCGTACGGATTCCGTACTGGGTCCCCAGTGTTGCAGTACGGATTCCGTACTGGGCCCCAAGGAGACTCGATGTGCCGGCCGAGAATGCGTACAGGCGCCTTACGGAATGTGCATTTGCAGAAGTGAGAAGCACCACTGGTGCGGGCGCGCGGGGCGCGTAGGATCGGTGGAAATGCTCGCCTGGGAGGCGATCAGGGGAATGCCAGCCCGGGAGGCGATCAGGGGAATGCCAGCCTGGGAGGCGATCAGGGGAATACTAGCCCGGGAGGCGATCAGGGGAATGCTAGCCCGGGAGGCGATCAGCAGTTGATTCGCTATGCCGAAGCCCGCGTGGGCAGGGTGGTGTGGGAGTCCGACGACATCCAGGAGCTCACGGTGGACCTTGCAGGAGGTGAACTGGCGGTATGCTATCCCTCACTGACTGGCCGAGCGCGCCCCGGCGATGTGGTGATGCTCAACACCACCGCTGTGGACCTAGCTCTGGGCACAGGCGGCCGCCATTTCGTTGTGTGGATAGCCGGACGTCAACCCCTCCAGCCCGAGCTGACTGGGCACATAATGAAAATGAGATACGCCCCTATGCAGGTGTGCACCGGCGCCTATGAGGAGGACCCGACGAATCGTGCTTCCATCGACGAGTTTCGTGGGCTCGCCGGGATGCCTGTGGTCGTGTGTGAGCTTCACTCGATGATAGCCCCGGTTTTCGCCGGGATCGCCGGAAGAGCGGCATACATAATGACTGATGGGGCAGCCCTTCCGATCGCCTTTTCCAACACAGTGAGGAGACTTCGGCGGGAGGGGCTCATGTGCGCTTCCATAACTGCAGGTCATGCCTTCGGTGGGGATTACGAGGCGGTGAGCGTCTACTCAGCATTGGTCGCGGCGCCCACTGTGGCCAGGTGCGAAGCTGCCGTAGTCGCCATGGGACCTGGCATAGTGGGCACAGGCGCCAAATACGGGTTTTCCGGAATTGAGCAAGGCTACATCGTCGACGCAGTCAACAGAATGGGCGGCAGGCCCATACTGGTTCCCAGGCTGTCAAGGCGCGATCCCAGGCCCCGCCACCGGCCTGTTAGCCACCACACAATTACGGTGCTTGAGGATGTGTGCTGCACTCCCGCTACGTGTGTGATCGCATCCGACATGGACCCGGCTTTCTCAGAGGAGGTCAGGGCGGCGCTGGCTGACGCGGTTCGTGGACGAGGCCATTCGATGGAGAGCGCGCCAGGGCGGGATGCCGTGGATTCGCTTCTCGCACGCGGGGTAGAGCTCTCTACCATGGGACGGGGATTCGAAGAAGAGCCTGAGTTCTTCCTCACGTGTGCCGCGGCGGGGGTCTACGCACGAAAGCTCCTTGATGATGCAGATGTTGAGCGCCGGGGCCGCGAGGATCTGGCAGCGGAGGGGGATTAGGTGAGCATAGGCAGATCACGTTTGGAGGAAAAGACGCTTTCCAGCGAGCGAGTGTTCTCGGGCAAGATAGTTTCACTTCGCCTCGATACGGTCGAGCTTCCGAATGGGGTTTCGGCTACGCGCGAGGTGGTGGAGACTCGAGACTCGGTTGCGGTGGCGCCCATCACAGGGGATGGCTCGGTGGTCATGGTCAGACAGTACAGGTACGCGGGGAAGAGCGAACTTCTGGAGATTCCAGCGGGCCGCATGGAGGCTTTCGAGGATCCAGAGGTCGCTGCGGCGCGGGAGCTATCTGAGGAAACGGGCTACGAATGCGTGTCGCTTACGAAGATAGCCGGGTTCTACGTCGCAGTTGGATTCGCTACCGAGTATATGCACCTATTCACTGCGGAGGTTGGGCGAGTGCAGGCCGCTCATCCAGACGAGGATGAGTTCGTTGAGACTGAGCTCGTTCCGATGAGCGAGATACCGGGGATGATCAAGTCCCAGAAGATAAAGGACGTGAAAACCCTTGCGGGGCTGCTCTATGTTGTATGGACTCACGGACTTGCCTCGGGGGATGGGCAGGGGGCAAGTGGCATTTGAACCAGTACTTTGTAGATCTTCACGTACACATCGGACGGGACTCCTCCGGCAGGCCGGTGAAGGTCACCGGAGCACGCAACCTGACAGCTGAGAACATCGCGCGGGAGTGTGCAACGAGGAAAGGCATCGATCTCGTTGCGGTGGTGGATTGCGCGTCTCGTCGGGTGATCGCTGATATCGAGCGTATGCTCGAATCGGGTGAGATGATCGAGGCGCCCGGAGGAGGCATGCGCTGCCTGGATACGACGACGGTGCTCCTAGGCGCGGAAGTCGAGGTCGCATGCCCGCGCAGCGGAAGCGCGCACTATCTGTCGCTATTCTCTTCGCTTCCTCTGATGCGTCGCTTTTCCGATGATCTCGGCAAGCACATGCGGAACGTGGATCTCTCCACGCAGAAGGCGAGGATGTCTCCCATTGACCTCGCTACAGCAACAAGATCTCTTGGTGGACTCTTCATCGTGGCCCACGCGTTCACGCCCCATAGAAGCCTGTATGGAACATGCGCAAGGCGCATGTCCGATGTGTTTGAAGGGGTGGAACGCTCCCTGGTGTCAGGAGTGGAGCTTGGGCTCTCCGCCGATGCGGACATGGCTGATAGGATTTCGGAGTTGGAGCCCTTCACCTTCGTGTCGAACTCAGATGCGCACTCTCTTCCCAAGATCGGGCGGGAGTACAACATAGTTCAGATGGAGAGCCCATGCTTCGACGAGTTGGCATTGGCCCTCTCTCGAACTGGGGGCAGGAGAGTAGTCGCCAACTACGGCCTTGACCCCAGGCTCGGGAAGTACCATCTGAGTGCCTGCGAAGAGTGTGGCGCCAGGTTCCACGCGGCCAGGCATGATGTGCGGGGAAACGATGCGACGGCAGTCCCCAGCGCGCCGCGGGGAAATCCGGGCAGGGCGTTGTGCCCCCATTGCGGCTCGGCCCGCATCGTAAAGGGCGTGTCGGACAGGGTCGAGGAGATCGCGGATACCGCGCAGCCCGTGCGGCCCGCCCACCGTCCTCCTTACCACTATCAGATTCCACTGGAGTTCATCCCGGGTGTTGGCCCTCGGGCCATGGCTTCGTTGATCGATGCCTTCGGGACCGAGATGGCGGTCCTACACAGGGCGAAGGCTCTCGAGCTGGCCACGATCGTCGGCGAGACGCTGGCGCGCAGAATCGTGCTGGCGCGCGCAGGTGAATTGGACATCCAGGCAGGCGGCGGCGGCGCCTATGGCAAGCCTGTCTATGGTTAAGGCTCAGGGCCTGAGGCACGACGCCCGAGGCGGAAGCAGAAACAGGAGCAGAAGAGGATTGATGGCAGCATATCGTTTGTCAGGTTTGGCATTCGCCCGTCTGCAGGCGCATACCCTATGGCCTGTGGGGGTGTACAAGATGGCCAAGGCTAGGATCCGGTCCGGGCTGGCATATGAGCATGTTCGCTCAAACATGCCGGCATATGCAATCGTATTCGCTGTGCTGCTGACGGGCATATGCTTCGGCGCTGTATACGCATCAGTAATGAAGGAGGGGCAGGTCAGCGCCTCCTACCTTGAGTCGGGGCTCGCGGGGCTGCGTACCTCTCTTCCGACCGGTCAGGGACGAGCCTTGTTGTCGAGCTTGGGGTTCAATCTGGCCACTGCCGGGCTGATGTGGCTCTCAGGGGCCACCGTGGTGGGGCTGCCCTTGGTATTCTTCGCCCTCTTCATGCGTGGATTCTCCTGCGGGTTCACTGTTGCACTCATGGTGCGGGAGATGTCGGGCCCAGGGGCCGCAGTGGCTGTGGCTTCTGTGCTGCCGCACAACATGGTCGCTCTTCCGGCAATGATAGTCCTGGGCATGGCGTCGATCTCCTTCGCGTGGTCGGTGGTGCGGAAGAAGCTGTTGGGACTCGATGCCGATGTCCAACTGGCCTTCGCGAGGTCGGTCGCTGCTGCCATAATCGCGGCCATCGCGATGGTAGTCGCCTCTTTTGTTCAGGCGTACATCTCCCCGGCTCTGCTCGTTCTTGCGTCGAGGTTCGTGTGACCACAAGGAGTCTTTCCTGAGGCGTCGAACTGAGACCCAGTGCACTGCCGTGGTTCGAAGACCACGGGTCAGCAGAGTGGATGGAGGAGGAAAGGTGCTTCCGTGTATTGAAGAGTACCTTAACTACCTGGCTGTCGAGAGAGGATTGGCAGAGAACACCCTGGAGTCGTATGGCAGGGACCTCTCCCAGTACGCCGTCTTCGCCGCGAAATCGCGGAGGGGCGCCGACGAGCCATGTGATGACGACCTGCTGACTGCCGGGCAGGCCACGGCTTCTGGCTTTATCGCAAGCACAATCGCAGGCGGCGGCTCGGCTGCGTCCGCCAGCAGGAAGCTCACGGCAATGCGTGGCATGTACAAATTCCTGGTTCGAGAGGGGTTCGTACCGCGCGATCCAACTGCGAATCTGGTATCACCTAGGAAGGCTGAGCGACTTCCTAGGGTCCTGAGTGTCGCTGAGGTGGACAGGCTCCTGGCTTTCGCGAGCTCGAATGTCCATCCAACTGCCGGCGATGGTGATCAGCGCGTGCAGAACATGCGAGACCGCGCTATGCTGGAACTGATGTACGCCTCTGGCCTGCGAGTGTCGGAGTTGGTGTCTCTGAAGACCAGTGACGTGGATCTGGAACTCGGGTTCGTGCGATGTGTTGGCAAGGGCAACCGAGAGAGGATAGTGCCAGTGGGGGAGAGGGCATCTGAGGCGATCCGCGCCTACCTGGCTGTTGGAAGAAGGGAGATATCCGGGGCCATGGATGATGGCTGCCTGTTCATCACCGGACGGGGAACCCGGATGACCAGACAGGCATTTTGGAAGATCATCAAGCGCCGTGCGATGGAGGCTGGAGTCCCCGCTAGCATCACTCCACACACCTTGCGGCATTCCTTTGCCACGCACCTTCTTGAGAACGGAGCCGACCTCAGGTCTGTCCAGGAGATGCTAGGCCATGCCGATATACGTACAACTCAGGTCTACACTCATCTGACCGGGGTGAAACTAAGGGAGGCCTACGACAGGCATCACCCACGGGCTTGACATGGAGGCGTCGTGGATATTGTGAGAGCAGTAATACTCGTTCTCGATGGAGTGGGCGTGGGTGAACTTCCAGATGCCAATCTCTACGGAGACCAGGGCAGCAACACCCTAGGGAATGCGGCCCGCGTCGCTGGTGGGTTAAGCCTGCCCAACTTCGAACGGCTGGGCCTTGGGAACTTGGCGAGGGATGCAGGGTTCGATCTGCTGGGAGTAGCGCCAGTGGATCACCCTATCGCTTCCTACGGCACAATGGCCGAGGTGTCGCCGGGGAAGGACACGACTACCGGTCACTGGGAGCTAGCTGGCATTCAGCTTAGAGAACCCTTCCCGACTTACCCAAATGGGTTTCCCCCTGAGGTCATCGAGGAATTTGAGCGCCGGATCAACCGGCAGGTCCTGGGCAACTACGCCGCATCGGGCACGCAGATCATCGCGGTTCTTGGCGAAGAGCACATGAGAACAGGCAGGCCCATAGTGTACACGTCTGCCGACTCAGTGCTTCAAATCGCAGCCCACGAGGATGTGATCCCGGTTGAGACACTGTACGAGATGTGCCTCATTGCACGACGGATTCTCGTCGGCCCCCATGCGTTAGGAAGGGTAATCGCCAGGCCGTTCTCGGGCCAGCCTGGTGCTTTTGAGCGGACGACCGGGCGTCGCGATTTCTCGGTCGCGCCCACAGGGCCGACTCTCCTCGATCTGGCAGCCCGGTCTGGGCTGGATGTGATGGCATGTGGGAAAATCGATGACATCTTCGCAAACCAGGGAATAACCTTGTCGAAGCATGTTGCAGGAAACGACGGGGTATTCGATGCTGCTCTCAGTTTCCTCGATGAGGGCAGGCAGGGCCTTGTGTTTGCTAACCTCATCGATTTCGATATGAAGTGGGGGCATCGCAACGATGTGAATGGCTTCGCAGCGGGGATGGAGCACATCGACTCACGCCTGCCTGAGCTTCTAGATAGGCTCTCCAGTTCCGATCTGCTGCTGATCTGTGCCGATCATGGAAATGACCCAACCACCCCGAGCACCGACCACTCCAGGGAGTACGTTCCAGTGCTTGCCCACCGGCCCCACAGGGCAGGTGATGGTGTGTCGATAGGAGTCAGGCCCACGTTTGCAGACCTCGGGGCCACCGTCGCTGATTTCCTTGGGATCGAGTGGACTCTGGCTGGCGAAAGCTTCGGGCGCCTGGTTGTGGGCGGTAGTGAGCAGGGGAGGCATTAGGATGAGAGTGCCAGATATCATCATGAAGAAGCGAGATGGACAAGAGCTCTCCCCAGAGGAGATCAGGCTCCTGATCGACGGGATGATTCGGGGCGATGTTCCCGATTACCAGATGTCCGCGTTCTGCATGGCCGTCTTCTTCCGCGGGATGTCGGCTGAGGAGACCACCGCCCTCACCATGGCAATGGTCAACTCCGGCAGAGTAGTGGATCTGTCCGCCATCCCAGGCATTAAGGTCGACAAGCACTCCACCGGCGGCGTGGGCGACACCACCACCCTCGTGCTCGCCCCGATGGCAGCAGCAGCGGGAGTGCCTGTGGCGAAGATGTCGGGCCGTGGCCTTGGGCATACCGGCGGGACCCTTGATAAGCTCGAGTCCATTCCTGGGTTCACGGTCTCCCTGTCTGAGCGCGAGTTTGTGAAGCAGGTCAACTCCATCGGAATCGCGGTGGTGGGGCAGACCGAAGATGTGGCCCCGGCAGACAAGATGCTCTATGCACTCAGAGACGTCACAGCGACCGTAGAGAGCATACCTCTGATCGCCGCGAGCATCATGAGCAAGAAGATCGCCACCGGCGCTGATGCCATTGTCCTCGACGTCAAGGCAGGTTCCGGTGCGTTCATGAACGCGCTTCCTCAGGCTCAGCAACTGGCTAGGCTCATGGTGGACATCGGTAGACTCGCCGGACGGCGTGTTGCGGCAGTGATCTCCGACATGAACCAGCCTTTGGGACGGGCCATTGGCAACTCGCTTGAGGTGATCGAAGCAATCGAGACTCTCCGAGGCGCGGGATCGCCCAGATTGCTCGCCCTCTGCATGGAGCTGGGCGCGCGCATGCTAATGCTTGCAGGCGCAGAGGGAAATCTGGAATCAGCTCGGCGAAGGCTCGCGCGCATGGTGGAATCCGGCGCTGCCGAGAACAAGCTGCGGCAGATGGTGGAGGCGCAGGGCGGAGACCCGAGTTTCGTTGACCATCCTGAGCGCCTGGCAGTAGCCTCGACTACTTGCGAGATCCTGGCCTCGAGTGGGGCCTACGTCTGTGCGGTGGATGCCCTCACCTTGGGCCGGGCCGCCATGGCGATGGGCGCCGGACGCCAGCGCAAGGGCGACCCAGTGGATCTGACTTGCGGTCTGAGGGTTCGCGCAATAGCCGGCGAGCGGGTCGAGGCTGGGCAGCCTGTGGCCACCCTATATGC
This sequence comes from Clostridia bacterium, assembly GCA_034926675.1. Taxonomy (NCBI): domain Bacteria; kingdom Bacillati; phylum Bacillota; class Clostridia; species Clostridia bacterium. Next base: position 153,771 of record JAYFQW010000001.1, read on the forward strand.
CAGCGACCGGAGTCGACTGGAAGAGGGGCTCGCGATAGCGCGGGAGGCGTTCTCCTACTCGACCGAGCCTGCCCCTGGCTCGCCCCTTGTGTACGAGGCGATAGAGGGCTGAGGGACGGCTGAGCAAGCCTGTATATCGGGGCATGCGTCCGAATACTCTTCCCGTGAGGAAGCAGGAAAGGGAGGCATGCCCCTTGTCGCTTATTCTCCATGTCGCGGACGTGCGTCCGATCCGACGGGCTCTCATCGCCGGATTTGCTGCTGTGTGCATTCTCCTTTCATGGGGAACTGCAGGACGGACCGCCCCCGCCACAGTCGGCAAACCCACCGGCGCCGGGCAAGAGCTCACAGGAAAGATAACTGCACCATCTGCGATTCTTGTCGAACCTTCCACAGGGCGCGTGCTGTGGGAGAAGAACGCCGATGTGAGCAGGCCAATCGCGAGTGTCGTGAAGGTGATGACTCTTACCCTGGTGATGGAGGCGCTCGATGCTGGCACGATAAGACTTGATGACCCGGTAACCGCGTCGGAGCATGTAGTGTCGATGGGAGGCTCTCAGATATGGCTCGAGTCGGGGGAGACGATGCCAGTATCGGAGTTGATCAAGGCGGTCGCAATTGAGTCGGCGAACGATGCCGCAGTCGCCCTTGCGGAACTCGTGGCAGGGAGCGAGGAATCCTTCGTTTCGATGATGAATGAGAAGGCGCGCTCTCTGGGCTGCACGAACACATCATTCGTCAACGCCACGGGGCTTCCCGGCGCGACTGCGGCCGATGATTGCACTTCTTCCGCCCATGATGTGGCCCTCATCTCTCGTGAACTGCTCAAGCACTCGAAGATCCATGAGTGGCTGACGGTGTGGATCGGGTACGTGAGAGACGGAAAGAACATGCTCACCAACACGAACAGGTTGATTCGATTCTACCCTGGGGCTGATGGTTTGAAGACCGGATTCACCGAGCGCGCCAAGTACTGCCTTTCAGCTACTGCAATGAGGAACGGCGTGAGAGTGATCGCAGTGGTGCTCGGTGTGCCCACATCCGCCGTGCGGTTCGCGGAGGCCTCTCTTCTTCTCGACTACGGTTTCAGGATGTGCGAGGCCCACACTCTTGCCGTGGCGGGTCAGGAAATTGGCACGATAAGAGTTTGTAGAGGGACGCTCACGTCTGTGCCTGTCAGCGTCAGAGAGGATGTCAAGGTGGTGACTCAAAAAGGCTCCGAGAGCAAGATTGAGGCCAGGCTGTCTCTTCCACAAAGTGTGGATGCTCCAGTATCACGCGGGCAGGCGGTTGGAAGGCTGGTGGCCACAGTAGACGGTGAAGAGACAGTGTCGGTGGATCTCGTGGCGTCAACGGATGCCCCGAGAGCCAGGTTCGCGACGATACTCGTCCGATCCACCAGGGAGTTGTTCCGATCGGTGTTTATCTTCGGAAGATAGCGAGCCCCTCCCTACGAAGGAATGCCATCTCCGAGAGAGAATCTATATCTAGGAGTGGGCTTACTTCTTGCGGCCGGGAGGTCATGGCTTGATCGACAGCAGGATCTCAGGATCCAACGTCATCGTCACGGTCCGCGGCGAGCTCGACCTGACCCGATCAGATGGGTTCCGGCGGGATCTTGACGCTGTCACCGAGGCGCACCCTGAGGCGCGCCGCCTGATCCTGTGCATGGACAGGGTAACGTTTATCGACAGCTCTGGGCTAGGCATCATCTTCGGGACCAACCGGCGCCTCACTGCTAGGGGAGTGGGCTTCGCGATTGCTGGCCCGCGGGCGCAGGCCTGGCGCGCACTGGAGCTTCTGGGAGTCCCGAGTGTGATCCCCGTGTACGATTCCCTAGAACAGGCGCTTTCGGCGCGTCCGGAGGGCGGAAAATGCAGGAACAGGTCGCTATGAACCGAGCAGTAGTTGAGTTCGACTCAGTAGATGGAAATCTCGGGTTCGCTCGCGTGGCCGCGGCCAGTTTCGCCGCCCAACTCGACTTCACCGTGGACGAGCTTGAGGATATCAAACTTGCTGTGTCGGAAGCAGTCTCCAACTGCATCGTTCACGCTTACCCAAACGCGATCGGAAGAGTCAGGATGTCGCTTGAATCCTCCCACGGCCATTTCGCCCTGGAAATCGAGGACTGGGGCACGGGAATAGCGGACATCGCCGAGGCGCGCCTTCCAGGCCGAACCACCTGTCCTGAACGGATCGGCATGGGGTTCACCCTCATGGAAGCTCTCTCTTTGCACCTGGAGGTGGAATCGGAGCTGGGGCGAGGAACTCGAGTCAGGATGGCGTTCGCGCCCGATCAGGCCTAGAGCAATGCCTGCCAAGAAGCATGGATCTGGCAACGAAGAGGACTGCGGAGTTCGCCCGGACCGCGGGGATCTCGCGAGGCGACACGCAGGTTTGGTAATGAGCTTGGCTCGGAGATTTGCGGGAAGAGCGGAGCTCGTCGACTTGTATCAGGCGGGTTGCGTGGGTCTGCTTCGCGCCATCGATAGGTTCGATCCTGAACGCGGAAGCGCGTTCTCAACGTATGCTGCACCTCTGATCGTTTCAGAGATGATATCGTACTTGAGAGGGCTCGGACCTGTCCACCTGCCTCGGCCTGTGCGCGAGCTTGCGATTAGGTGTCGGCGAGCGCAGGACGCCCTCAGATCGGAACTCCTCCGTGAGCCCACAATCTCTGAGATTAGCCTGATGGTAGGCGCTGATCCGGCGGATGTGGCATGGGCGATGGAATCCGGCTCATCCGTTGCCTCAATTGATGAGCGCGTGTCCGGCGCTGACAACTCGCTCCCTCTCATTGATGTGATCCCAGGGTCACAATCCCACGAGCAGGCGATAGTCGAGTCCGCCTCATTGCATTCCGCCATCTCTGGGCTCGCCGATATCCAGCAGACGGTGATCAGAATGCGCTACTTCGAACAGCTTACTCAAGTCCAGGTTGCACACGCTCTGGGAATCTCCCAGCCAAAGGCGCACAGGCTGGAGAAGGCAGCCTTGATGGCTCTTCGCCGCAGCATTGATGCGGAATGAAACCGTGCTTCCAGTCGCATACTACCCGTTGCAGGGGAGTGACGCGACACATGGCAAGTCCTGGTGAACGAAAGAGCAAGGCGAATGAGGCGGCGCAGTACAGGAAACTGGCGGAATCCATCATGCCAAAGCCGCCGCTTGCCAGGGATCTCGCCGTATCCTTCGTGGTTGGCGGCATGATATGCGCGGTCGGGCAGGGAGTGCTGAACGCCTTCATGGCGACTGGGATGACCCAGGAAGAGGCAGTAGCTCCCACTCTTGCGGCGATGATCCTCATCGGCGCAATCCTCACTGGCCTTTCCATATACCATCACATCGGGGAGTATGCCGGGGCGGGAGCAGCAGTGCCGATAACTGGTTTCTCCAACACGGTGGCGGCTGCGGCCATGGAGTTCAAACGCGAAGGGTACATCCTGGGCATGGGAGCGAAGATGTTCATCATCGCAGGCCCTGTACTAGTGTACGGAATCGTGTCCGGGATTACGGTCGCCTTCATCAGGTGGCTGTACAAGGGGTGAACCATGGCTTCGAAGCGAGTCGGGAACCAGACCATAAGGTACAGCACCCCTCCAGTCATCGTGAATGCAGCCTCAGTTGCCGGGCCCAAGGAGAGCCAAGGTCCAATGGCGCCGTGGTTCGATGAGATGGTCCCGGATGACATGTTTGGAGAGCGTACGGCCGAGAAGGCGGAGCGGCGCTTCATGGCGGACGCCGTGAAGATAGCGCTCGTGGGCGCGAATATCCAGGAGAATCAGGTGGACTACTTTATCGCAGGGGACCTCCTGAACCAGATAATCACCGCGAGCTTCGTCGCCTCCGAGATGGCCCGGCCGTTCATTGGCATCTACGGGGCGTGTTCCACATCTGTGCAGGGGTTGACGATCGCTGCTGCCCTTGTTGACGCCGGATACGCCGACTACGCTCTCTCGACAGCGAGCAGCCACTATCAGACTGCGGAACGCCAGTACAGATATCCGATAGAGCTGAACATCCAGCGAAAGACCACATCCCAGTGCACTGTGACGGGCGCAGGCGCAGTTCTAGTGGGCGCGTCCGGAGGCAAGGTGAAGATCACTGAATCCACAGTCGGCAAGGTAGTCGACATGGGCATTAAGGACCCCAACCAGATGGGCCCCGCGATGGCGCCGGCGGCGGCCGACACCATCTTCGCTCACCTTGCCGATACAGGGCGAGATCCGTGCTACTACGACGTGATCATCACCGGTGACCTCGGCGCCGTTGGGGCGGAGATACTCCGCAGCCTGATGAAACAGAGAGGAGTCATTCTTGAGGACAACTACAACGACGCAGGTGTCCTGATATTCGATGGCGTTGCCGCATCTGGAGTCGGAGGCAGCGGATGCGCGTGCTCTGCCCTTGTCATGGACGGGTTCGTGTGGAAACGCATGTGTGAAAACGACATATCCCGGGCCCTGATCGTGGCCACGGGAGCTTTGCATTCACCGGTCTCCTGGCAGCAGGGCGAGTCGATCCCATGCATCGCCAATGCCATCTCGCTGCAGTTGTAGAAGGGAGGCAGGCCGTTGGATTACCTGATTGCCTTCTTGGTGGGCGGGGCAATATGCGCGATCGGGCAGGCCATACTGGATCTGACCAAGTTTACCCCAGCCCACGTTCTAGTGATGTTCGTGGTGGCCGGCGCCGTCCTTTCCGGGGTGGGCGTGTACGGCAAACTGGTGGAGTTCGCAGGAGCTGGCGCACTCATTCCCGTGTCAGGGTTTGGACATTCCATAGTGTCTGGATCGCTTCTTGAGGCCAAGCGCATTGGTTTCGTGGGGCTGTTCACCGGGGCATTCGAGTTCACGGGGCTTGGTGTCGCTACTGCGGTGTACGCTGCCACTCTCATGGCCCTCGTTGCTTCGCCCAAAGTATGAGCCTGGTCGCCGGAGTTCCAAGGGGGCTTCTGTACTATGAATACGGCGCGTTCATGGAGGAATTCCTCGAACAGTGCGGTGTAGGAGTAGTCCTCTCCCGTCCCACCGACAAGTCCATCGTGGATCAAGGGGTCCGCCTGTGCGTGGATGGCGCATGTCTTCCCGTAAAGGTCTTCTTTGGGCACGCTCACTCCATCTCCGACAAAGTGGATGTGCTGTTCATACCGAGGTTCGTGAGCGTTGAGCGCAGGGCTTACATCTGCCCCAAGCTCATGGGCCTTCCGGACATGGTCCGGGCTCGTATGCGCCATGCGCCGCGGGTTGTCGACCCATTAGTCGATCTTTCCCATGGCCCGGAAGGCCTGGTGCGATCTGCATTCGACTTGGGCAGGGCACTGGGAATCGGAGGCCTCTGTGGGGCCAAAGCCCTCGCCCACGCGGCTAGAGTGCACAGAAAGCGGAAGATGACGGGCATGGCGGTTCGTTCTTCTGGGCCTGGCGCCGACATAAGCATAGGGGTTCTAGGCCACAGCTACAACCTAGACGACAGGTTCGTGAGCCTAGACCTCATCAACAAGCTGGCGGCGCTTGGGGCTGAGCCGGTGACTCCCTCTGCCTACTCCGATCGGGAACTCGCGCAGTGGGAGATGTGGGCTAACGGCAGGAAGCGCCTGTTTTGGACCCTTGGACGGCGACTCATGGGAGCCGCCAATCGCTGGTATGCCACAGGCGAGGTCGACGGGGTGGTTCACATGATGTCGTTCGGATGCGGCCCGGAATCGTTCATTGCTGACGTGGTCAGAAGGCAGGCGGCGCTTCGTCCTGAGGTGCCGTTCATGCTTCTAAATAGTGATGAGCACTCCGGCGAGGCAGGCCTTGCTACTCGTCTGGAGGCGTTTGTGGACACTGTGCGCATGAGGAGGCGCGGACTTGGTGATCACGTTTCCCCACATCGGGAACCTCTGGATACCCGTTAAGGCCCTGCTGGAATCGATGGGGCTAGATGTGATGCCTCCCCCGCCTATCACAAGGAAGACTGTCTTCATAGGCGCTAGGCATGCCCCTGAAGGAGCATGCCTTCCTCTGAAGGTGACCATCGGCAACTTCATTGAGGCCATCGAGGCTGGAGCAGACACCGTTCTCATGATCGGAGGAATCGGGCCTTGCCGGTTGGGATACTACTGCGAACTACAGCGCGAGATCCTTGCGGGTCTGGGCCACGTGGTTGAGTTCATCACGATTGAACCGCCAAAATCGGACCCTGCGGGCTTCATTCGAAACCTGGCGACCCTTGCGCGTGGAGCGACCCCAGCACAGATCGTGGCTGCCTGTGCCCTCGCATGGGAGAAATGCAGGGGCATAGACCGGATTGAGCAGGCAGTGAACAGCTTAGCATACGTTAGCAGGTGCTCCGGGGAATTCGCTGCAGCCGCCAGGCAAGGCCTCCGCGCCCTTGATTGCGCTGGCACAGTGCGGGAGGCCCGCGAGGTCGCCGACAGCGCCATTTCCGACATGGCGGCCCGTGCCGGGGTGAGTCCCGAGCTGTTCAGGGGCATTGGGTCAGCGTTGCGCCAGCCCTGCGTGGCAGATGGCGAATCACGCACAAGGCCAATCACGGTGGGGGTGGTGGGGGAGATATACATGGTCATGGAGCCCTCCATGAACATGGACATCTGCCGCAAGCTCAGCAGCCATGGGGCTCGGGTGGTTCAGCCGATCGCTTTCTCTGGGTGGATCATGTCGCATGTGATCCTCGACGCAATCCCGCTACGGAGGAAATCCCGCGCAATTGACTACGCTCACCCATATCTGCGCCATTTCGTGGGCGGACACGGCCTCGAGAGCGTCGCTCACTCTGTGCAAATGGCTCGACAGGGTGTGGATGGAGTAGTTCACATCGCCCCGATGACGTGCATGCCTGAGATCGTGGCCGAGAGTGTGCTCCCGGAAGTAAGTGAGCGTGAGGGGATCCCTGTAATATCCATCTCCATTGATGAGCACACGGGCGACGCAGGATTCGACACTCGGCTGGAGGCTTTCTGCGACATGCTCGCGGCTAAGGCGGTGGGTATGGTATAATCGGCAGAAGAGGAGGGAGTGCAATTGCTTTCCTTGGATCCCGTGTCGCTCCTGGTGACCCTGCCGATCATACTTCTCTCCCTCGCATTTCACGAGTTCTCCCATGCTTATGTGGCAGTGCAGCTCGGGGATAGGACTCCGAAATGGGCTGGGAGGCTGACTTTGAATCCCCTTGCCCACCTTGATCCCGTAGGCACAATTGTGCTGGTGATCACAGGCAGGTACGGATGGGCGAAACCAGTGCCCATAAACCCAGGCAATTTCCGAGATAGAGATGCTGGCACAGTAATGGTTAGCCTGGCCGGCCCCCTTTCGAATCTCGTTCTTGCAGTTGCCCTCGGCCTTGTCTTCAAGGCGGTCTACGGACCAGGCCTGGGTCTTTCAGACCGGGCGCTTTTCGTACTTACCGCCATCAACGAGGGCGTATGGATAAACCTGGGCCTGGCTGCGTTCAATCTCCTGCCCGTCCCCCCGCTGGACGGATCCAAGATAGTTGCATCGCTTGTTCGCGGTCGCGCGGCGCAGATATACTACCAGTTGGAGCAATACTCATATATGATCCTGCTGCTCATCGTGGCTACGCCGCTTGCTAGGTGGATCCTCGGGCCCATCATACTCACTCTGTATCGGGCAATCATGTAGAAGGCAAGAAGGTGTCGATATTGAAGAAGGGGCGCATATTCAGTGGAATGAGGCCCACAGGCATGCTGCATCTTGGAAACCTCATGGGAGCGCTGGACAACTGGGTCAAACTGCAAGATGATTATGAGTGCTTTTTTGCAGTGGTGGATTGGCATGCTCTTACTACTGGGTATCAGGATACTTCCGAGATCAAGCAGTACACCCGTGAGATGATCCTGGATTGGCTCGCAGCTGGGCTCGATCCTGAGCGATCAGTTGTGATGCGGCAATCCGACGTTAAGGAGCATGCAGAGCTTCACCTCCTGTTCTCGATGATCACACCCCTTGGCTGGCTGGAGAGGTGTCCAACATACAAGGAGCAGCTTCAGCAGCTCGCTGAAAGGGAGATAACCACGTATGGATTCCTAGGCTATCCCGTGCTGATGGCTGCGGATATTCTGGTCTACAAGGCCGATGCCGTACCTGTTGGGGAGGATCAGCTTCCCCACATCGAGCTCGCCAGGGAGATCGCCAGAAGATTCAACTACTTGTACCGCCCGATCTTCCCGGAACCCCAGAGCAAGCTGAACGAGGTAGCAGTGCTGCCTGGCATCGACGGGCGCAAGATGAGCAAGAGCTACGGGAACACCATCGCAATCTCGGATCCGCCGGAGAAGGCAAGAGCTGCTGTGCAGTCCATGGTCACTGATCCGGCAAGGATTCATAAGTCCGATCCTGGCCATCCGGATGTATGCACGGTTTTCGCATACCAGCGCGCATTCGCTCCTGAGCGCGTGGATGAGATTCGGTCTGACTGTGAAGGCGGCAAGATGGGCTGTGTGGCGTGTAAGAGGAGCCTTGCCGATAGGCTCGTCGCCGTGCTTGAGCCCATCCACAGCAGGAGGCGGCAGCTTTCCTCGGATCCAAGCATCGTCGACGCAATCCTCGAGCAGGGCGCGAAGAGAGCGCGGCCAGTCGCCGCTGCCACGATGGCGGAAGTCCGTGATGCCATCCGGATATGAAGGTAGAGACATCCGTATTCACCGGCCCCCTCGATCTCCTGCTCTCTCTGATCGAGCGAAAACAGATCGATGTATGCGAAGTGTCCATCAGCGAGATTGCGGACGACTATCTTAGCGAAATCACGGCCATGGAATGGCCCGATATCGACCAGATATCGGAGTTCCTTGTGATCGCCGCTACTCTCCTCTACATCAAAGTGAGGGCCCTTCTTCCGCCTGACGAAGCTGCCGTTCTGAGCGTGGAGGGCGAGGAGGATGCCTCCGGGGTTTCCGACCCCCGGGCGGAGCTGGTGGCGCGCCTGATCGAGTACAGAAGGTATCGCGACGCGGCCCGCTCTATGCGAGCGTTGGAGGAGCGTGGCGCCTGCATGTTCGCGCGCACCAGGCAGCCTGCGGCGAAGTCCTCCCCTAGAGGCAATCCCCTCGTCGGCCTGACGGTGCAGGATCTCGCCAGGCTGTACCTGGATGCCGCTGCCGCCCTTCCAGAGGAGTTCACGCTCGTCCCATCGGATGAGATCCCGATCGCATCTCAGATGGTCGCGCTCTTATCGCGACTGGCATCCCGCGGCCAGCTGGGTTTCCTCGAGTTTTTGGGGGGCGGGAGCTCCCGCACTCGGCTAGTGGCCACGCTCCTCGCTCTTCTGGAGCTTGTCCGGCGTGGGCGGGTGAGTGCGGCGCAGTCCAAACCTTTCGGTGAGATCTGGGTATTCCCCAGAGCCAGCGAAACCAACGGAGGTGGGCAACACGACTCTCACGGAAGCGCAGGCGGCAATTGAAGCAGTGCTCTTCGCTTCGTCGACACCTGTGCGGGCGGGGGCCATTGCCTCGGCCCTCGAGATAGACGAGGCCACAGTGGTCAAGCTCATACGGGAGATCCGAGATAGGCATGCCTGCCCTGAGTCAGGATTCGTCCTCTCCGATGTCGATGATGGGTTCATCATGCTGTCAAGGCCCGACTACGCCCAGTATGTGGAGGCGGTTTCCCGCCGTGAACGTCCGCAGCCGCTTTCCCCTGCAGCCATGGAGACCCTCGCGATTGTCGCCTACCGTCAACCCGTAACGAGAGGCGAGATCGACAAGATACGTGGCGTGGTATCGGATTCCTCGGTATCTACGTTGGCCGAGCGCGGACTCATTGTCGAGATGGGGAGGCGAAATACGGTTGGGCGTCCGGTTCTCTATGGAACCACGCAAGACTTCCTTCTGTACCTTGGCCTTGGCTCTATTGCCGATCTCCCTGCTCTCCCAGAGGAAGAACGTGATCCTTCCGAGGACGCGAAATCCCCAGACAGCGCCGCGCCTACTCTCACTGGCATCGATGGGGGTTCGCGCGAGCCCTGAGGCCATTGCCCTTCTGCATACCCCCGCTTCCGCGCGGCAGAATACGGGCGGGGGTGGTCGAGGTGCTGCGCTGGGCGGCTGCGCTGCTGTGGATTCTTGGGTTATTGGCATCGGCAGGAGTGGCCATCATGGTCCTGCCTATCAGAATCGAGCTGGTCGTCTTACGCATTCCTGGGCGGACACGGATCAGGGTGCGCGCCTCTCCTTGGCCCCACATACTGGCGATTCCTGTCTACACGCGGGAAACATCTTACGACAAAGCCGAACCGGTTGATCCCGGGGCTCTCGCCTCATCGGCGGCCGCAGCCCTGACGCGTCTTCCGCACATAGCAGGGGTAGTCTCATCTTCATTCTCCCACCACAACAGGCTTGTAAGCCTGTCATGGCATTCTTCTGTGGGCACAGGAGATGCCGCTTCCACCGCAATAGCATGCGGCGCACTGTGGGCGGCGAAGGCCGCGGCGGTGAGGTTCGCGATGAGCCGATGGGGCACACCTCTCACGCCGCCATCGTTCTCCGTAGTCCCGTCCTTCACCAGGTCGGCATTTGCATCCGACTTCCGATGCACGGCGGACCTCGTAATCGCGTCGTTCCTGTTCTCCGCATCGTTCCGTGAACACGCGTCGGCGTTGATCCGTCCATCCCAGGCCAAGCTGCAGAACCAATGATGCCGCGCGTGAAAGGCAGCCACATCGGCATCGGGCGAATGAAGGCATTTCACCAGGCGAATACTACTGTGCAGAGCGTGTACGCCCGCAAGTGATGCGCCGTGTGAGGAGGATGATATCGTGCCTGATCATCCCATCGATGGCCTGATGAAAACCACCCTAGATAGCATCGCCCAGATGGTGGACGTCAACACAATCCTAGGCGATCCCGTGGAGACTCCGGACGGAAATGTGATAATGCCGGTATCCCGCGTTACGTTCGGATTTGCCGCTGGAGGAACTGACCTTGATTCAGAACCCCGCCGCGAGCAGCCGACTGCCCAGGCTGGATCTGAGGCCGGGTCCGCGCAGTTCGGAGGGGGCGGGGGCGCAGGGATATCCCTTCAGCCAGTCGGCTTTCTCGTGGTCGGCAATAGCCAGGTGAGGTTCCTTCCCGTGAGCGGCGATGCAGTGTTTGATCGACTCCTGGATGTGGTCCCCGATCTTATTGCCAAGATGACGAGCGGAAACGGGAAATCCCACACCGTACCCCTTCGCCATGATGCGAAACCGCCCTTGTCTTGAAGCAGCTCTCTGCGCTCTACAGCCTCTGCGCTCTGCGCCTCTTGCTAGCGCCGCCGCCTGCCCTGTGGTATAATCCAACTTGGCATGGCCTGGTGGGGCCTGGAAGGGCAACAGGCGGCCAACTGGGGATGAGTGTACATGGCACAGCAACTGGCAGTCATAGGGCTTGGAAGATTCGGAACCAGCGTGGCGCGGACCCTCGCAGAGCTTGGGCAGGAGGTCTTCGCCATTGACATCGATGAGGAGAAGGTTCAGAAGCTTGCCAACATGGTCACCCACGCCGTGGTCGCCGATGTCAGAGACATCGACGCAATGAAGTCAATAGGCATTCGAAATGTCGACGTGGCTGTTCTCACCGTTGGCAGCGATGTGACGTCGAGCTTGGTTGGGACCATGGTGCTGAAGGAACTCGGCATCAAGCAGGTCGTTGCGAAGGCCAACGACGATCTGCACGGAAAGGTCCTTGCGAAAGTCGGAGCGGATAAGGTAGTGTACCCGGAGCGCGATACAGGCGCAAGGCTGGCGCGGGTGCTCACGTCCACCAATATCATCGAGGAAATCGACCTCGATCCGGATTACAGCATTGTGGAAATGGTGGCCCCGGGCCAGATGATAGGCAAGACCCTGGCCGAGGCGAACGTTAGGGCCAAGTATGGAGTGTACATCATGGCAATACGCTGCGCTCACAACGGCGTGAAGATTGCGCCGGGCGCCGACGACGTTGTTCATGATGGAGATATCGTGGTCGCCGTCGGGGATAACGACAGCCTCCAGCACTTCAGGCGCCTCTAGGAGAGGCTGTCCGGGCGCCAAAGGGCGCCCCTTTCGTGTCCGTGGCCTCGGATACTGGGCGGCCGACGGGGCACCATAGAAGGAGAGCGCGATGGAGAGGGTTCACAAGTTCCTGGCAAGGGCCGGGGTAGCATCCCGCCGAAAGTGTGAGGAACTAATCGCTCAGGGGCGAGTGGCGGTGAATGGCTCACTCGTTTCCGCCATGGGCGCCACGATCGATCCCGGGCACGATCTGGTGACCTTGGACGGCGCGCCAGTGCAGCCTCGGGCCGATAACATCTACTTGGCGCTCAACAAGCCGTCGGGATACATCACTACTGCAGCGGATACCCATAACCGCCGCACTGTGTTTGATCTTCTTCCGCCCCTGGGCAGGAGGGTCTATCCAGTGGGAAGGCTCGACATGGAATCCGAAGGCCTGCTAATACTGACGGACGATGGTGAACTCGCGTTCGGAATCACTCATCCCAGCCGGGAGGCGCCTCGGACGTATCTGGTGGATCTGCGTTGCCCGGCGACTGAAAGCGATCTTGCGATCCTCAGGGGTGGAGTCGAGCTGTTCGATGGAATCACACTCCCTGCGGAAGCGCGATTCGTGGATTCTTCCCGGAGGACTGTGGAGGTTCAGATTCGAGAGGGTCGCAAGCGGCAGGTGAGGCGCATGTTCGGAGCCATCGGAAATGAGGTAGTCCGCCTCGTCCGAGTGAAGCTTGGATGCGTCGCCCTCGGGGCGCTCGCCCCGGGACAGACGAGAAGCCTCACGCAGGAAGAGGTAGACGGACTCAAGCGGCTCGCCAAGAACCCCAAGAGCCCCAGGAGCACCCAGGGGAGCACTGGTGGGGATCAAACCGGGAAGGGCGGTCAACCAGATGGAAGTGGTGCGAGCACGAGTGAGGTTCGACTACAGGGGGTGCGCCAAGCCCGGTCGTCTGTTCCTCGGGCGCCGGAACGCCTCGGAGATCTCTGCAGAGACTCGGGAACGCGAGGCAGCAAGCCTGAGGCATCTAGTGGATCAAGGGGTGCGAGTGGAGGAGGTGGACGTCTCTCCGGAGACGTACGTGATCGCAGACCCACTCACAGATGAGGAAGTGGCTTACTCTCCAGTGTACGCTACGGTGACAGCCGACTCCCTTGAGGATCTGGCCGAGTTCATACTCAGGGACGAATTCAGAACCGTAGAGGTCATCGATCCCCAGGAGATGAAACTCTCCCAGCGCGAGGTGGGCAGGCTTCTTGCGCGTGCAAACTCGCGGCTCAGGGCGATGGCGCAGGTGATGGCGAGGCGGGCGGACAGGCTTTGAGGCGCTTTGCGGCGTGGGGTTTGGCGAAATGGATGGAGAAGAGATAGTCGATGCAGCACAGGAGAATCGCGGTAGTAGGCGCCGGCGCGGCTGGGCTCATGGCAGCTCAGGCTGCGGCTGGCGCATCTGCGTACGTTACGGTGTATGAGCGGAACAGCATTGCAGGGAAGAAGCTGCTCATCGCGGGGAAGGGCAGGTGCAACTTCACCCATGACGGACCGGCGCAGGAGATAGTGGATGCGTTCGACCGGGATGGCAGGTTCCTCTACTCCGCCCTCTCCGACTTCGGCCCGCAGGAGCTGTGTGAACTCATGAAGAGCCTGGGTGTGGACTACAAGGTCGAACGCGGAAAACGAGTTTTCCCAGTGAGCGACCGCGCGTCTGATGTACGTGATGCTCTGCTTTCATCCGCTCAGAGGCTTGGGGCGCAGTTCGTGTTCGGGAGCCGGGCTTCTCGGTTGCTCATCGAAGGCGGGGCGGCAGCCGGGTTTGAGGACTACGAGGGACATCAGGTACAAGCAGATGCGGTCATCATAGCCACTGGAGGCGCTTCGTATCCCGGAACGGGCAGCACTGGAGATGGCTATGGCCTCGCCCGACAGGCGGGTCACGCGGTGAAACCGCCGCTGCCAGCTCTGGTGGCGATGGAGACAGTCGAGGCTTGGCCTGGGAACCTCGCTGGGCTGTCTTTGAAGAACGTAGAACTGACCCTGTACGATCATGGCCGCGAGGCCGGACGCGAGTTTGGCGAGATGCTGTTCACCCATTGGGGAGTGAGTGGGCCCATAGTCCTGAGTGCGAGCAGGGCCGTGTGCACGTCCCTGCGCTCATCACAAGGCCTTGCGAAGGGTCGTTTCACGCTGGCCATCGATCTTAAGCCTGCGCTCGATGAGCAGACGCTCGATAGGAGAGTCACGCGGGATCTGCGTGAGGCGTCGAGGAAGCAGCTGAAGAACTCCCTTGATGAGTTGCTTCCGAAGGCTTTGATACCTGTCGTGATAGCTATCTCCGGAATTGACGAAACTACAACTGCGAACCAAGTCACCACGGAGCAGAGGAGTCGAATCGTGCACGTGCTGAAGGCGCTTCCCCTCACGGTCAAGCGCACGCGCCCGCTTGAGGAGGCCATCGTGACCTCCGGAGGGGTGGAGCTCTCATCGGTCGACTCGCGCACAATGGAGTCAAAGCTTGTGAGCGGGTTGTACTTCGCCGGCGAGCTTCTCGACCTCGACGCCCCCACCGGTGGCTATAACCTCCAAGCCGCCTTTTCCACAGGACACCTGGCGGGCCTTGCGGCGGCTGGTGCGAAAAGGGTGAGGAGTTAGCTTGTCGCGGCGTCGAGATTTCTTGTCAGCTATCCTCGCTCTACTGGCCGGATCGGGCTTCATCGCATGCCTTGTGATCCAAGCTCTCCTATTCACGAATGTCATCCCCCGCAGCAAACTGCCTCTGGAACGTCTTGAAGGGCGCGTGGTGTGGCGCCCGGTTCCCGCCGGCCCAGAAGGAGTTTCCGACGACCTTGTGGCTATCGGCCCCGATGCTGCAGTCGGCTGCATCGTCCTAGCTCTGTCCGGTCAGGACCTAGCTGCGGAACTGGGAGCAGAGGTCGCAGTGCTGGTCAACGGAACGGCCGTGGCCGATTTCCGCTATGGGAAGGCTGCCGTCTTCCTTCATCGGGGCGATCTGATTGAGGTCGAGTGGACCCCGAGCCCAGCGGACCCGAAAGCGTCCATGCCACGCCCCGCGGAGGAGACGCTCCCTGAGGCGTTGAGCGGCGTGGAGATCGTCGTCACCGAGGCCACATCCAATGTGCGTGAGCCCGTCTGTGGATGGAGGTCTCCGCTGAAGGCTGGTGGAAACGACATTGGAAACGCTATAATATGAGGGAGAGGAATATGCAATCGCGGGCGAAGGAATAAGCACATGCACGTAGAATAAAGTACACTTGGGCATGGATGGGAGTGCGTCGCTGTATGTCGCTCGAGAACTCAATAGCAATCGATGGGCCTGCCGGGGCCGGAAAGAGCACCGTAGCAAGGATGCTCGCATCCGCACTAGGCTATAGATATGTGAGCTCTGGCGATCTCTACAGGGCGTTGGCGCTTGAGGTGATACGCAGAGGCGTGGATCCTCAGGATGAGGCGGCAGTGACGCAGACAGCCCGAACATCGTCAATGGCTCTCGAACCCTCGCCAAGCGTGGGGCAGCGGACTACTCTGAACGGGGAGGACGTCACCGCGCTCATCCGGGCTGCGGCGGTGAATTCCGTCGTATCCCCGGTTTCGGTTTATCCTGAGGTAAGAGAGCTATTGGTCGCTGCACAACGGGAGATCGCGCGCGAGTCTGATGTGGTCATGGACGGTCGAGACATCGGAACCGTGGTGTTGCCAGAGGCTGTCCACAAATTCTACCTAACAGCATCAGCTGCTGAACGGGCGCGACGGCGGCGATCCGATTACATACGCCAGGGCGCGCCAGATAGCTATGACGAGGTGCTGCGAGAGATCGTTGAACGCGACAGAATCGATAGCACCAGGGAAGCATCTCCGCTGAAGGCAGCAGAGGATGCCGTAGTTATTGACTGTACGGAGATTGGTCCAGAGGAAGTCGTCGAGCGCATGTTGTGTCTGCTTGGGAGGTCCCGTTGTTGCTCTATGGGTTCGTGAAGCTGGTCATGAAGGCTTTTCTTCGCGCGTTCCATGGCTTCCGAGCCACCGGGCAGGAGAATGTCCCGATGGACGGTGCTCTTATAGTTGTTGCTAATCACGCGAGCATGCTTGACGCTCCCGCGTTGGGGTGTGCGTTTCCCAGGCAGATACTGTTCATGGCCAAGGCGGAGCTATTTCGTAATCCCTTCTCCCGTGCGCTTTTGATGGCCGTTCATGCGTTTCCGGTCAAGCGCGGGCAGGTTGACCGGGAGGCATATCGCAGATCCATGGAGATTCTGAAGGAAGGCAAAGTCCTCGGGATATTCCCTGAGGGCACACGAAGCAAGACAGGCGATATGCAGCAGGCCCACCCAGGCGCCGCGAGGTTCGCTCTGCAGACTGGCACGCCGGTAGTGCCAGCTGCGATAGTCGGCGCCCACAAGGGGCACAAGAGGCTCTACGGGAAAGCAGGCAGGTTCGGGGTGCGAGTGGCAATTGGGAAGCCGATGTGGCCGGTCCGATCGGAAGACGGTCGAGTCACCCGAGAAGAGATAGATGATTTCGCACAGAGGATCATGGAGCAGATACAGCGTTTGATGAGCGTAGCATGACATCTACGGGGAGTGTTCTGAGTTGAAGCTTTTCATCGATACCGCGAACGTTGAGGAGATCCGCAGCGCTGCGGAAATGGGGATCATATGTGGCGTGACCACCAATCCTTCCCTTGTGGCCAGGGAAGGCAGGGACTTCAAGCAAGTTGTGCTCGAGATATGCAGCATTGTCGACGGGCCAGTGAGTGCGGAAGTGATTTCCCAGGATGCGCCGGGCATGGTCCGCGAGGCTCTCGGGATCGTTGAGTGGTCGCCGAACATCGTCATCAAGATCCCGATGACCGCAGAAGGGCTGAAGGCGGTCAAGATATTATCCAGCAAGGACATCAAGACCAACGTGACACTGGTGTTTACGGTGAACCAGGCGCTATTGGCTGCGAGGGCAGGCGCGACCTATGTGAGCCCATTTGTGGGAAGGCTTGATGACATCGGCGCCGAGGGCATGGATGTTGTAGCCCAGATCGCGGCGCTGTTCAATACTCACAACATAGAGACAGAGATAATCGCAGCAAGCATTCGCGGTCCGGTTCACGTTACCCAGGCGGCCCTGGCCGGAGCGGATATCGCCACCGTCCCGTACGGAGTTCTCATGCAGATGGTCAAGCATCCGCTCACTGATGCGGGAGTGGCCAGGTTCCTTGCTGATTGGGAGAAAGCTCTGGCCAAGTGAGCATGGGGTCGGCAAGGATCAGACTGGCTGATGTCGCAGGGTTCTGCAGAGGAGTAGCGCGGGCATGTGAGATTGCGTGCAGAGCGGGCGAGGAAGCCATCCATTCGGGCGGATGTGGCGCAGTCACCCTCGGCCCCCTAGTTCACAATCCGGATGTTTCTGCGCGCCTCCGAGCCAGCGGTGTCCAGCAAGTCAGATCCATGGACGACGTTTCCGGTCGCGTGTTCATCATTCCGTCGCATGGCCTCCCTCCCGAAGTGATTGAGTCCGCTCGGGAGAGAGGGTTGACGATAGTCGACGCCACCTGTCCGCATGTGCATCGTGCTCAGCGGGAGGTGGAGAAGGCCCATGCCAGCGGGAAGTTCGTGGTTCTGGTGGGGGACAGGTCGCACCCCGAAGTCCGGGCGGTGGCTGCGTTCGCCGCAGGCGACATCGCGGTGGTCGCTGGATCAGACGAGGCAGGGAGCATCCCGCTCCCCATGGCTTCCATTGTGGTGGTAGCCCAGACCACCCAGAGAAGGTCGATGGTGGATGCCGTTGCATGCATCCTCACGTCGAGAGGCGCGGAAGTTGCGGTGGTTGATACGGTTTGCCCTGCCACCGGCGAGCGGCAGGACGCCGCGGCGAGGCTGTCTTCCGAGGTTGACCTGATGGTGGTTATCGGGGGAGAGGCCAGCGCCAACACCATGCGACTTGCGGAGGTGTGCCGCGATTCCGGTGCGGCGGTGTTAAAGGTGGAGAACGCAAGTGAGCTGGATACGGAGGTCATTCGAGCTAGCCGAAGCATCGGCGTGACCGCCGGGGCATCCACGCCATCTTGGGTAATTGAGGAGGTCATGGACGCTATGAACGAGATCATCGAGGGAAACCCGGAGCAGGTGCAGGTGCAGGTGCAGGATCTTGCGCGGGATGCTGAGAAGCCAGCAGAACCAATCCAACCCGAGCAGGAGAAGGCGCAGGTGCAGAGCCAGGCGCATGGAGCGTCGGTCGAGGCCGAAATCCTTCAAGGGCGAGTTACAGAGCTCTACGACGACAGAGTCATTGTTGAGCTCGATCCCGGCCAGACCGTTGTTGTGCTCAAGGAGCAGTTGACCGCGAAGCCAATTGCCCATCCTTCTGAGGTAGTGGCAGTAGGCGATGAGGTCCACGTGGTGCTCGATAGGCAGCGCCCGGGTTCCGATGAGCAGTACGCCTCAAAGAGGCGAGCGGACGTTCTCCTCATGTGGAAGCGCCTTGAGAACGCCAAGGAGACTGGCGAAGTGATCGAGGGCAAGGTCACAGAGTCGGTCAAGGGCGGTCTCGTAGTCGATATCGGGGTCCGCGGGTTCGTCCCTGCATCGCAGGTCGGGCGGAGGTTTGTAGAGGACCTCAGCTCCTATGTGGGCCAGACTCTGAGGCTTGCAGTTCGCGAAGTCGAAAGGCTCAGGTCGAACGTTGTTCTGTCCCATCGCGCAGTTCTCGAAGAGGAAGAGCGCGCAGCCAAGGAACGTGCCTTCGATGTCCTCTCCCGCGGGCAGGTTCTCGCCGGCACAGTCACCCGCCTGGCGTCGTTCGGCGCCTTCGTGGATATCGGGGACGGTGTTGAGGGACTTCTGCACATCTCGGACATCGCATGGTCGAGGATAAAGCACCCGTCTGAGGTGCTCTCCGAGGGGCAGCAGATACAGGTGCAGATCCAGAATGTCGACAGGGAGCGGGAGCGAATCTCGCTTGGCTATAAGCAGCTGCAGTCGGATCCCTGGGAAGATGCGTCTCGCAAGTTCGCCGTTGGGTCAGTAGTGCGTGGCACAGTCACCAAGCTGGTGGATTTCGGAGCTTTCGTAAGCCTAGCCGATGGAATCGAAGGTCTAGTTCACATCTCACAGCTTGCTGACAGGCGAGTGGCGAAGCCCGACGAGATCGTATCGGTCGGACAGGAAGTGTCTGTGAAGGTAATCGGCCTGCGTGAACAGGAGCATAGGATCAGCCTATCGATGAAGCAGGCGGCAGAGGATGGGGAGCGCAGCGATTATCGCAAGTACATGAAGGAGAACAAGGCCGACGACGTTGTGACAATTGGGGACCGCATCAACTGGGATCCGAGCAAACTGAAGGGGCCAGCGAACGGAGATAATCCCAGCTAGCCGTCGCAGGGATTCGTTGACAGGCATATACCCCTATGCTAGACTGACTTTGGCATCCTGCCCTCGGAACTCGCCGTGGGCAGGCATCGTTTAGGCTGAGTAGTGTGTTAGTGTGGACGGAGCTGCAAAGGGGGATTTCGAAGTATGAACAAACGCAATCCCGGACTTACTCGGGTCATCGTTATCGTGGTGGTGGTGGCTGTCGCGGCTATCAGCTGGATTGTCCTCACCAAGCGAAACAACGTGGCCATCGTGAACGGCGAGAGGCTGTCACGCCGCGATTTCATAGGCCGGCTCGAGGAGAACTCCGGCAGTCAGATTCTCAATCAGATGATCGACGAGAAGCTCATCCAGCAGGCGGCCAAAGAGGCAAAAGTCAGCGTAAAGCCTGAAGAGGTGGACGAAGAAGTCCAGAAGCTCAGGAAGGAGATCGGTCCTAGCTTCGATTCCATGCTCGCTCAATATGGAATGACGGAGGCCGACCTCAGGACAAATCTGGATATGAACCTCCTCGTCTTCAAACTCTCTACCAAGGATGTCACCGTCACCGACGAAGAGATGCAGAAGTACTTCGACGAGCACAAGTCCGACTACGACGAGCCGGAGCAGGTGAAGGCAAGCCACATCCTGGTCGAGACCGAATCCGAAGCTAAGGAGATCCAGAAGCGGCTTTCCGCTGGCGAGGAATTCGCTTCGATAGCGACCGAGAAGTCGCTCGATCCCGGATCAGCTGCTGAAGGTGGAGACCTCGGCTTCTTCCCTCGCGGCAGGATGACCGCGGAGTTCGAGAAGGTCGCTTTCTCCATGGCGCCTGGGCAGACAAGCAACCCAGTAAAGAGCGAGTTTGGCTATCACATAATCCGAGTCACCGACCGCAAGGCGGCTCACGAGGCCACCTTCGAAGAGGTCAAGGACGATGTGGAACGCCAGATAAAGGGCAAGCAGGCTAAGAGCCCTCAACAGGTATCGCAGGAGCTTCGCATGACCGGCAAGATCACTGTGACCGACTCCAAGTACAAGGACCTCGGGAACACCACACCCTTCGGTGTTAAGTAGCGCTGGCTTGCGCGGAGGGGAGAGTTCCTGCTCTCCTCTCCTTTTTGTTTCACGTTAGGAGGGCCTGCGATCATGTCGTCTCATGTCCCCTCCCGAGCTCCGCGGCCAGCGGTCATCGCATCGGTTGAACCTGGCAGCATGGCTTGCGCGGCAGGCATCGAACCCGGGGATGCACTAGTCGCGATCAATGGCCATCCAATCCGCGATATCATCGACTACAGATATCACGCTGCCTCCGCTGCGGCAGCCTTGGAGATTGAGAAGCCAGGCGGAACCAGGGTCATCGTAGAATTGGCCAATGGATTCGATCCTCGGCTTGGAATCGAGTTCGATGACGCTCTGTTCGATCGGCAAAAGCGCTGCGCGAACAGGTGCGTTTTCTGTTTCATAGATCAGCTGCCGCGCGGCATGCGCAAGACCCTGTATGTGAAGGACGACGACTACAGGCTCTCATTCCTGCAGGGCAACTTCGTCACACTCACGAACCTCAGCGAGGGGGAACTCCACCGCATCATCAGGCTCCGTCTGTCGCCGATCTACGTATCGGTTCACAGCACCGACGATTCCATCAGGGCTATGCTTCTGGGCAGACTGGCGCCAAGGCCTATCATGGTGACGCTTCGTCGACTTGCGGCTGCTAGGATCGAGTTCCACACCCAGGTGGTGATGGCGCCGGGAATGAACGATGGCGAGGTGCTGGAACGCACAATCTCCGATCTGTGGGGCCTATCGCCGTACTGCGCATCAGTGGGCGTGGTCCCTGTGGGCCTTACCTCCCACAGGCAGGGCCTTCCGAAACTGACGCCGGTCACGCCGAATGTAGCTTTGGCAACCGTGCGTCAGATCGAGGCGGCGCAGCGAAGGTTCACCGCAGAACGGGGAATCAGGTTCGTGTTCGCAGCGGATGAGTTCTACTGCATGGCATCCCAGCCGATCCCTCCGGGCAGCGCCTATGAGGGGTATCCTCAGCTCGAGAACGGCATCGGCCTTTCCAGGTTGTTCATTGACGAGTTTGCCGCCATCGAACCCGAGTTGCCGAGGTCGGTCAGCCGCCCCATCAGCGCCACTGTCGTCACAGGCGCCTCAGGGGCGCAGGTGATCGGGCATGCTATTGACAGGCTGAACCGAATCGGCGGAGTGAGCATCCGGATCGCGACAATCGTGAACGAGTTCATGGGCCCCTCAATCACCGTGACAGGACTGGTGGTTGGGAAAGACATAATCAGCACCCTCTCAGGTCGAGAAGAGCAGATCGGCGATTTCGTCGTAATCCCCGAGGTAATGCTGCGGCGGGAAGGCGATAGGCTCCTCGACAACACCACTCCTGACGACATTTCGACTGCACTGGGTGTGCCAGTGCGGGTTGCCCCCGTCACAGCCCGCGGCCTAGTAGAGGCCGCGATAGGCGCGGGGTGCGCGGCGCCAGATAGTTGCGAGGTGAGATGACATGGCGAAACCCCTGGTTGCGATTGTCGGGCGTCCCAATGTGGGAAAATCTGCCCTGTTCAACAGGATCATCAGAAGCAGAGTGTCGATCGTGGATGACTCGCCTGGAATCACCCGTGATCGCATATACGGTGATGCAGAGTGGTGTGGCCGCACGTTCGCAGTTGTGGATACTGGGGGCATTGAGACAGATCCTCCGAACGATATCTCGGCCAAGATGCGCGTCCAGGCTGAACTCGCCATCGCCCAGGCGGATGTGCTCGTATTCGTTGTCGATTCCAGATGCGGAATCACCTCCGAGGATCAGGAGGTGGCCAACATTCTCCGGAGGGCCAGAAAGCCGGTGGTGGTGGCTGCCAACAAAGTGGATGATCCGCGGCACTTCGACTACGGCCTCTACGCGCTCGGACTCGGAGAGCCGATTGCGGTGTCAGCTGTGCACGGGATCGGAATCGGCGATCTGCTCGATGCTATCGCAGATGGTTTCCCCGAGAAGGCCGCTTTGGATGAGGCCGAGGATGAGCGCATACGCATAGCCGTCATAGGCAGGCCGAACGTGGGTAAGTCGTCGATTGTCAACAGGATACTTGGTGAAGAGAGATCCATTGTGAGCGATTTACCCGGCACTACCAGAGACGCGATTGACTCCTCATTTGAGTTCGAGGGTGAGCAGTATGCCATTGTAGATACTGCAGGGATTCGCAAACATTCGAAGGTATCGGAATCCGTGGAGAGATACTCGGTTCTGAGAGCGCTCCGAGCAGTCGACAGGTGTGACGTGGCAGTCACGGTGCTGGACGGCACTGAGGACCCGGCCACACAGGACACCAAGATTGCGGGATACGCCCATGATGCTGGAAAAGCGGCAGTCATAGCAGTGAACAAGTGGGATATCGTTGAGCGGAAAGATGCGACGGCGCGGGAATATGAAAGCAAAGTGCGGGACCTGTTGCAGTTCATGCCATATGCGCCTGTCGTCTTCGTTTCTGCCATAACAGGGCGCAGGATCTCGAAACTGCTTGAGACCATCTGCACATGCGCTGGTCAGCATCGGAGGCGAGTCCAGACATCTCTTGTCAACAAGGTGATTGAAGACGCAGTGCTCCGCAATCCTCCACCAGATGAAAAGGGCAAACAGATCCGGATACTATATGCCGCCCAGGTGAGCGCCAAGCCGCCCCGGTTCGTTGTGTTCTCCAACTACCCGGAGTACATACACTTCTCATATAAGCGGTTCCTTGAGAATGTCCTCCGCGATTCGTTCGAGTTCGTGGGCACGCCCATTGAGATCGCTCTGAAGCGAAGAGAATAGACCTCGGAGGGAAGTCACCCAATGAATCTCCGTTCTGCGCTGCTTATCCTTGGCAGCTACCTTCTCGGCTCTATCCCGTTCGGCGTCATCCTCGGAAAACTCATCGTAGGAGTGGATGTGCGGGCGTACGGAAGTGGAAACACCGGTGCAACCAATGTCCTGAGGACTCTGGGCTTCGGATTCGCCTTTGCCACATTCCTGCTGGACGCGGGGAAAGGCGCCATTGTCGCCTACTCGGCGCGAGCCCTCATGTTGCCTGTTGCACAGGTCGGCATGGCAGGGATCGCTGTTGTGGCCGGGCATGATTGGCCTGTGTTCTTGGGATTCAAGGGCGGCAAAGGCATAGCCGCCACCTTTGGATTCCTCATGGTGGCGTCGCCACTGGTAGGCCTCACTTTTGCCCTCGTGTGGCTCGCAGTGGTCGTCCCCACTAGGTATGCATCGCTTGGCTCGATCGTGGCTTCGATCGCGGCGCCCATCGTTGCCTACTTCGTTACGTCATCAGTGCAGATGCCACTGGCATGTGCCGTGCTTGCGGTTCTTGCGGTGTGGAGGCACAGATCCAACATATCGAGGCTATTGTCGGGCACTGAACGCAAGTTCGGAGAACGCGTGCGCTAGGGGCGGCAGGAATCGAGCTCAGGCTCGTCGAATCTCAAATGTGGATCTCGCCCGTTGGCGCAGAACGTCGGGGGTGCCCGAAGTGCGTGTATCTCCTCCAGAGTGCGACCGGATCAAGTCGCTAGTCGAGCAGCTGGAACTGCTTGAGCAGGACCTCTCCAGAGTGGCGCCGAGCGACCGCGACAATGCTGTCGAGCAGGTTGCCTCCGTAAGGGCGGAACTGCTCGATCTTCTTTCTGATATCCTGATTGCCGGTGACGATTCCATGCGCCGCACAGCTGCTTACGGCCTGTCGAAGCTGCAGGACGCGCGGTGCGTGCCACTTCTCATAGGAGCGTTGTCCGATTCCGATGAGACTGTTCGCGGGTGGGCTGCTGAGGGGCTAGCGGCGTCGAAGAACTCCGTTGCACTAACACCCCTAGTTCGCGCGCTGCGCGATGAGAGTGTGTACGTATACTACAGCGCGTGCAGTGGGCTCAAAGCGATCCGGTCGGATGATCTTTGGCCTCTTCTGCAGCAGGAACTGCAGTCGCCCCAATCCTTCGTCCGCAAGAGGGTCATCAAGCTCCTTGGAGACCTGCGCGAACACCGCGCCCTGCCTCAGATAATGGAGTATGCCTGTGACGACGAGGACGCGGGCGCCCGATATGAGGCCGTGGAAGCCCTGCGCAAGATCGGCGATAGGCGTGCAGTCGATACCCTCGTATCATGCCTGGAGGATGAGTCACACGAGGTGCGCTGTGGCGCGATTCAGGCACTTCGGTGGATGGGAGATTCCCGCGCTGTGGAATCGCTCATCAGGGTATGCCTAGAAAATGAGGACCTCAGGCTCCTCTCCATTCAGGCCTTGCGCGACATAGCAGGCGACGAGGCAATAGGCCCTGTAGTCCAGGCTCTGCATCGCATGAGGGAGCTCGTAAGATCCACAGCCGATAAGGTTCTGAGCCGCACAGATGCTGAACATGATACAACAGCTGGCTAGAGGAATTATGGGGAGGAAGCATTGCCATCATGTCCCTGTTCATTAGGAACTCCTGGCTCCTCGGACTTGCCACAATACTTGGCGCCCTGGTTGGATTGGAGCGCGAGAAACAGGGCAAGTCAGCAGGCCTTCGCACCCATTCCCTTGTGTGCCTTGGATCTGCACTGATCACCCTGGTTAGCATATATGGGTTCGGGCCCTATGCGGATGGGGTAAGGGATCCAGCCAGAGTTGCTGCGCAGATAGTAAGCGGAATTGGTTTCCTCGGCGCTGGAACCATAATGCGGGAGGGCGCCAACATCAAGGGGCTCACGACTGCTGCGAGCCTATGGACTACCGCAGGCATCGGCCTGGCAATCGGGGCGGGCCTGGTCGTTCCCGCAGTTGTCGCGACCGCCTTTGTAGAGATCGTACTGGTCGTAATGGGGAAGGTAGAGCGAAGGTTCATCGGTCGCAAGCAAGCCTTCATGAGAGTAGTAGCGGTGGACCGCCCAGGCCTGCTTGGTGAAATCGCGACTTGCGTGGGCGAGTGCAACATGAACATCCTGGCCACCGATCTCACCCTCGACCGTGAGAATGCCCTTGTCACCATAGACATAACCATGTCCACGAGCAACACCACTGCGACCCACAGCCAGCTCCTGCAGCATCTGCTCTCGACTCCGGGGGTGCTCCGCGCCGAGCTGGACAACTGGTAGGGGACGCCACAAGGAGGCACTTGGCATATTCAAGGCACTCATCTCGAACGACGACGGAATATGGGCGCCGGGTCTTGCCGCACTTGCTCGAGCAGTGGTGGAGGTTTCTGGCGAGGTATGGGTGTGCGCGCCGGACGGCGAGCGCAGCGCAATCAGCCACGGGCTTACCATGGGCAGCCCAATCAGAGCCGCCTTGGTGGAACTGCCTGGCCTTTCAGTGGACGCCTGGGCTGTGAGCGGCACCCCAGCGGATTGCGTGAAACTTGCCCTTGATGAGCTCCTGCCGTGCCGTCCTGATATAGTCATGGCAGGCGTCAACCGAGGGCCCAATCTTGGGACTGACATCGTCTACTCAGGGACTGTGGCTGCCGCCGCGGAAGGAGCATTCGCAGGGATTCCGTCCATTGCGGTGTCCACTGCCTCATATGATCCCATTGAGTTCGCGAATGCCGCCACGGCAGGGGCGATGCTTGCCGCCTTCACAGTGAAACACGGGATTCCACGCGGGGTCATGTTGAATGTGAATGTGCCCGATTACTGGGATGGAAAGGCAATCGAGCCCACCCGCATGGGCGTGCTCCAATACAGCAACATATTCGACAAGCGGACCGATCCTAGGGGCAGGGCATACTACTGGCTGTGTGGGGATCCTGTGAAACCCGACCTGGAAGCGGGCCTCGACACAGAGGCCGTGAGCCGCGGATCAGTATCGGTGACTCCGATAAGATTCGAGCTGACCGATGAGAGCACCCTGGATGCCCTCCGGAAATGGGACATCTGCACCTAGGAGCGCATACGATACACAGGGGTGTTCGCGTGGCATCTCAGCTGATGTTGGCCTCTGTGTTGACGATGCTGATCATATTCGCAGTTATCTGGGCGAAATCCGGTGACGTTCACGGCGGCTCTGGTCACGCGATTCTCGCCCGGGGATTCTTGGTCGTTGCGGGCCTATGTTACATCCTGCTCGTGTGCAAGACATCTGCAATGGTGCTCAGGCAGGTATTCCAGCGCTGGCCCAGATAGGGCCGGCTATAACGATGAACAGGAACAGGGGGGAGGCGCGCAGGACTGCCTGCGCGCATGCATTATGGATTCAGGGAACCAGCCGTTGACGGTAGCGGTCTTGATGGGAGGCTCATCTTCTGAGCGGGAGATCTCGCTTATGTCTGGCCGGCAGGTGGTCGCGGCCTTAGGTCGGCTGGGCCACAGGGTGATTGAGGCGGACCCCAGCCATGGCGGTGTGGAGAAACTGATGTCGGAGCGGCCTGATGTCGCTTTCATTGCGATGCACGGGAGGCTTGGAGAGGATGGATGCATGCAGGGGCTTCTTGAGGTTCTCGGCATCCCCTACACAGGGTCATCCGTTCTGGGAAGCGCTCTTGCCATGGACAAGGCGGTATCCAAAGCGGTATTCTCGGCAGCCGGTGTGCCCACCCCTGGTTACGTGGTCCTGAACTCCCGTGACCCGCTGGATGCCTCGGCGGCCAGAGCAGTCGCGGAAATCGGCGTCCCATGCGTGGTAAAACCCTCCTGCCAGGGATCTACTGTTGGAATCACCATAGTGAAGAGCCGCCCCGCCCTGGGCGAGGCCATGAAGCTCGCATTCAGCTACGATCCTTTGGCAGTGGTGGAGAGATACGTCTTGGGAACAGAGGTCACCGTGGGAGTGCTAGGCAACGACGAGCTGAAGGCTCTGCCCGTGCTTGAGATCGTGCCCAAGAATGAGATGTACGACTGGGAATCCAAGTACACCCCTGGGATGTCGGAACACATCATCCCTGCGAGAATACCGGCGCAGGCGGACGCGGAATGCAGGAGGCTTGCGGTTAGGGCCCATTCGGCGCTCAAGTGCCATTCCTTCTCGAGGGTGGATATGATCGTAGAGCCATCCGGGCGCGTTTGGGTGCTGGAGGTCAACACTATTCCCGGGCTTACGGAGGTGAGCCTTCTTCCCGACGCAGCGAAAGCAGCCGGAATAACATTCGATCGGCTTGTTCAGCTGATGATAGACGGGGCTTTCAAGCGTTGACGACTACAGCCACATCGGTCTGGCGCTGTCCTTTTCACCAAGAATACGGTAGAATATGAAGGGATGCCGATAATCGGGCATGCCGCTTTCAGGGCATGCCCCCGCTGCAAAGGGGGGTGGAGTCAGATGCGGGATGCTCCCGTCGATCTCGAGCACCTCTCTGCAGACCTTCGCGTGGTGCTCGACTCCATAAACGAGGGAATCCACATAGTGGACACCTCCGGTGTTACTGTCTTTTACAACAAGGTCGCCGCGGTTCTCGACTACCTCGACCCGTCGGAGGTGGTAGGGAAGCATATCCTGTCGGTGTTCCCGTCACTCTCGGAAGACACAAGCACACTCCTGTCAGTGCTTCGAACTGGGCGCCCATCTCAAGTCAGGCAGCAAACGTTCCGCAATTTCAAGGACAACACCATTACAACCCTGAACTCAACACTCCCCATCTACGTTGGCGCGAAGCTCGTCGGCGCCATTGAGGTGTCGAAGGACGTTACTCTCGTGAAAGCCCTCGCTGAGCGCGTGGTGGATCTACAGGCGGAGCTATACGCGGCAAGGAACGGGCAGGAACGGGGCCGCACCGCCGGGCCGGGGCCTGACCGCGGCACTGCCAGGTACAGCTTCGATGACATGATCGCCGCAAGCCGCCAGATGCAGGACGTGATATTCCGAGCTCGGCGCGCGGCCGCTGGCCAGTCGCCGGTGCTTGTTTTCGGAGAGACGGGCACTGGCAAGGAGTTGGTTGTCCAGTCGATACACAATGCATCTCCGCGTGCATCAAAACCTTTTGTCGCTCAGAACTGCGCTGCCCTTCCGGGAACGCTTCTCGAAGGGATTCTCTTCGGCACCGCCAAAGGCGCCTTCACAGGGGCTGAGAACCGCCCGGGCCTGTTTGAGGTGGCAAACGGGGGCGCCATGTTCCTTGATGAGGTTGACGCCATGCCCCTCTCGCTCCAGGCCAAGCTGCTCCGGGTGATACAGGAGGGCGCACTGCGAAGGATAGGAGAATCCGCAGAGCGCAGGATCGATGTCAGGCTCCTCTCATCGATGTCGTCGAACCCCATGTCCGCAGTGGAGCGCGGGCTTGTCAGGCGCGATCTCTTCTTCAGAATAGGAGTGATCGTAATCGAGATCCCCCCCCTACGCGACAGGCGCGACGATATCCCGGCGCTCACATCCCACTTCATCTCCAGGTATGCGACTCAGTTCGGTGTCGATGTGCGTGGCATGACTTCTGCAGCTATGGACCTGTTCATGCGCCATCCCTGGCAGGGCAACATCCGCGAGCTTCAGCATGCCATAGAAGCGGCGGTTCAGCTGTCACAGGGGCAGCTCATCGGCATTGAGCATCTTCCTTCTCACTTCGATGACATCCGCGGCAGTGAAAAGAGCCATCGGGGCGCAGCAGCAGCCGCTGCAGCCGCTGCCGCTGCTGCCCAAACGAGTGAACTCCGCGCCGCTGATAGCCTATCTCCCGCTTTGGCGCCGTCACTGAGGCAGCTTGAGGAGGAGATGCTCCGATCCGCCCTCCACATGTCAAAGGGAAACGTATCTGCCGCAGCGCGCCGTCTTGGCGTCCCTCGTCAGACACTTCAGCACAAGCTCAAGAGGTTGGGCATAGACTCGGGCAAAGCAGCGGACTGACCTGCCGACGCTTGGGCGCATGCCCATTATTGGGCAGCACCCAAACCAAGCCAAGCAGGGCATCTTCTGAGCGTAGCGTTGGCATGGCTCTTGCGAGAGTGTTGTTGACAAGACGAATCAGGAGGTGCGGACGATGGCGAGAGGCTGCAAGTACGGAACTCACCGCGTGATGGAGCCAGCAGGGGTCATGCCTCAGGCGGCGTGGAAGATTGATAACACGATGACGATCCGCGACAACGAGATACTTGTGAAAGTCGAAACGTTGAACATCGACGCGGCGAGTTTCACTCAGATCAAGCAGGAGGCCGCAGGGGATGTTGGCCGAATCGGCGAGATCATGCTCGGGATCGTGGCGAAGCGCGGCAAGCATCACAATCCCGTTACAGGCTCAGGCGGGATGTTGATCGGGGCTATCGAAAAGGTCGGGTCGGACCTAGCTGGAGTGGTCGACCTCAAGGTTGGCGACAGAATTGCTACACTAGTCTCTCTCTCACTCACACCGCTCGTCATTGACAAGATCATCGCGGTGCATTCTGACACCGACCAGGTGGATATCGAAGGCCATGCCGTTCTGTTCGAGAGCGGAATATACGCGAAGCTCCCCAATGACATGCCTGCAAGCTTGGCCCTTGCAGTTCTGGATGTGGCCGGCGCTCCGGCACAAACAGCGAAGCTCGTGAAGCCAGGCGACGTAGTGCTCATAATCGGCGCGGGCGGCAAGTCCGGGCTGTTATGCATGTACGAAGCGCGTAAGCGCGCAGGCGTCACAGGCAAGGTGATCGCCCTTGCTCACTCCGCGGGCAGCAAGGCCAGAGCAGAGGCTACTGGCTGGGCAGATGTTGTTCTCCAGGGAGATGCCACAAAGCCACTCGACATCCTTCACATGGTGGAGAACGCGACAGGCGGACACTTGGCCGATGTGACGATCAACTGCGTCAACATCCCAGGCGCCGAGATGTCGTCGATACTTGCCACCCGTGAACTGGGGATCGTCTACTTCTTCAGCATGGCGACTAGCTTCACCGCCGCAGCCCTCGGGGCTGAGGGCGTTGGTCACGACGTTACCATGATCATTGGCAACGGCTACACTCGTGGGCATGCCGAGATCGCCCTGGCCGAACTCCGCGAAAGCGCGCAGCTTCGCCAGATCTTCGAAGAGCTCTACGCAAGATAGCAGGGAGGCGGGCGCCATGTGGGAAGACGTCCCGAGGAAGGACTGGGACGACTGGCACTGGCAGTTCAGAAACAGGATCACAGGGGTTGAGCAGCTGAAGAGGGTTGTGAACATCACGCCGGAGGAAGAGGAAGGGGTTTCGCAATGCCTCACGAAGCTGCGCATGGCCATTACTCCCTACTACGCCAGTTTGATCGATCCGGACAACCCCAACTGCCCAGTTCGCAGGCAGGCCATACCTGTGAGACAAGAGCTGGATCTGGGCGAGGCCGACATGGCGGATCCGCTCCACGAAGATGTCGACTCTCCGGTTCCGCATCTCACCCACAGATACCCGGATCGAGTGTTGTTCCTGATCACCTCGGTATGCTCCACCTACTGCAGGCATTGCACCCGACGCAGGTTCGCGGGCCACACTGACAGCGCCATATCCAAGGGTGAGATCGACGCGGCGATCCAGTACATTCGGGATACACCCCAGGTAAGGGATGTCCTCCTCTCCGGCGGCGACGCACTCACCGTGTCCGACGACGCGCTGGAGTACATCATCCGGGAGCTTCGCACGATTCCCCATGTGGAGATCGTGAGAATCGGAACGCGCGTGCCGGTGGTTCTGCCACAGAGGATCACGCCGGAGCTATGCACGATGCTTAGGAAGTATCATCCGATTTGGCTCAACACCCACTTCAACCACCCGAAGGAAGTGACCCCGGAATCCCGTCGTGCCTGCGAGATGCTTGTTGACGCAGGAATCCCCGTCGGGAACCAGAGTGTGCTCCTAAAGGGCGTGAACGATTGTCCGCACATCATGAAGAAACTCGTTCAGGATCTTGTGAAGATGAGAGTGCGCCCCTATTATATCTACCAATGTGATCTTTCACAGGGCATCGAACATTTCCGGACATCGGTGGGCAAGGGCATCGAGATCATTGAGAACCTGAGAGGCCACACCTCTGGGTTCGCCGTTCCGACCTATGTGATCGACGCGCCAGGCGGAGGCGGGAAGATCCCTGTGGGGCCTCAGTATCTGATATCCCAGACAGATACGAAGGTGATCCTCAGAAACTACGAAGGGGTCATCACATCATACACTGAGCCTGACGACAAGATCAGCCACTGCCAGGAATGTGGCATATGTGGGAAGCCAGCGCCTCACGCAAATGAGGGCGTAGCAGCACTGATGGACGGGGTGGTGGCAAGCCTTGAACCAATCGGGCTCGAGAGACGCAGACGATCTCATCGGCACAGTTCTTGACATCGCTCTATCGTCCCCAGATCGATGCGTAGGCGTGGTGGGCCTGGCCAAGAACTGCGGCAAGACTACTGTCCTTGCAAGCCTGGTGCGATCGGCGTCGGCGCGCCGCATCCGCGTCGGCGTCACATCGTGTGGACGTGACGGGGAGCTTTACGACGCCATAACTGGGTTGCCGAAACCCGCCATACAGGTATCGGCAGGCACAGTGGTTGCCTTGGCGGAATCGACCCTGAACAGGACATCGTCACACCTAGAGGTTCTGGAGAGGCTAGGGGTTCACACGACTGCCGGCGAGATCGTGGTCGCCCGAGCCATGGGCCGTGGGCCGGTGGAGATCATCGGGTGCAACCATTCGCGGGATCTCATAGCATCTATCGCCGCCATGCGCAGTCACGGGGCGGAGCTGATCCTGGTGGACGGGGCAGCGGGCCGAACCTTCCTCGCCTCACCAGATGTGGTGGGATCGTTCGTCCTATCCACCGGAGCGGCCCTCGATGGAGAAATGCGCGAGGTAGCCGATGCCACTGAGATGGCGGTGCACCTGTTCACACTGCCTCCTCCTCCGCCTGAGCTATCTCGGCAGGCCGAGGCGGCAATAAGAGCCGGACAGCCTAGCATCATCCGTTCAACAGGTGTGGTGCAGCCGTTCCCGTGGCGTACTCTTTTGGGGCGAGAGTCGGAAATAGTAGCACTGCTCAATCCAGACGACATGGGTCTGGCGTACGATAGAGCGATCGGCGACGCGCTCCTGGCCAAGCTCGCCGAATGGCTTGTGCGGCACAGTGCAGAGCGGGCCGAGGGAGCGAAGAGGGCGGGTCGCGCGGGCCCCAACGAGTTCGTGGTAGTAGGCGCCGACCCTGCGCGCGTGGCGGCAGGGGAGAGAAGCGCCAGGGAATTCGAAGCCGCGGGCGGAACGCTGAGCGTTCTCAGGCGTGCGTCGGTCGTCGCGATCAGCACAAACCCCACGAGTCCGTCGGGGGTCCGGTTCGATCCTCGTGAGTTCACTCTGGAAGTGTCGCGCCGTGTCCCGA
This sequence comes from Clostridia bacterium, assembly GCA_034926675.1. Classification (NCBI taxonomy): domain Bacteria; kingdom Bacillati; phylum Bacillota; class Clostridia; species Clostridia bacterium. The sequence continues at coordinate 186,384 of JAYFQW010000001.1, forward strand.
ACCTGCTGGTGTTCGACGTGGCAGCAGGGCTTTCAGCGTTAGGAGGTGCAGCGTGTGAGGCTTAATCTCGACGCAGCCAAGATAGATAAGTGCAGGGAATGCGCGTCCGATATTGCGTCCTCGGTGATGGACCATGTGAGGCGTGTCACCACGACTACGATCGAGCGCACGGTGTTGCGCCTGCTCGGGATGGATGGAGTTGATGGCGCTGGAGTGCCGCTCCCTAATTCCGTAGTGGATTCCATACACAGAGCGAACAGGCTCGGACAGGGCGCTGCCTCGCTCTTGGGCAGAGGGATCATCGCTACTGGGATGCCGCCGCAGAGGATCGCGGAAGAGGTCGCCTCTGGCAGGCTAGATCTCGTTTCTCTTCCGTCGCCAGGGGTTGATGCAGAGAGGAAAGCCATACGCGGATACGTAGACAGTACCCTTGGCCGGATAAAGGCGAACGTGGAAACCAGACGGGAGATGCTTGGCAGCCTTCGGCCAGGGCCTGAACCTCTCATCTATGTGATCGTTGCCACAGGCAACATATACGAGGATGTAGGTCAGGCGCAGGCTGCGGTCAGGGCGGGCGCAGACATCATCGCGGTGATCAGGAGCACCGCCCAGAGCCTTCTCGACTACATGCCCTACGGCGCCACCACCGAGGGGTTCGGCGGAACCTTCGCTACGCAGGAGAACTTCCGTATCATGCGCAGCGCCCTTGATGAAGCGTCGAACGAGGTCGGCAGGTATGTTCGCCTTGTGAACTACTGCTCCGGCCTTTGCATGCCTGAGATCGCCGCGGCGGGAGCGCTGGAGCGGCTCGACATGATGCTGAATGACTCCATGTACGGGATTCTCTTCAGAGACATCAACATGAAGAGAACCTTCGCAGATCAACACTTCTCAAGGATGATCAACGCTTACGCCGAGATCACCATCAACACAGGCGAAGACAACTATCTGACCACGGCCGATGCATTCGAGGAAGCCCACACGGTGTTGGCGTCGCAGTTCATCAACGAGGCAATGGCCCACCGATCCGGACTGCCTGATAGTAGGATAGGCCTCGGCCATGCCTTCGAGATGAACCCAGACACCCCCAACGGCTTCCTCTATGAGGTGGCGCAGGCACAGATGGCGAGGGACATCTTCCCCGATGCCCCCCTGAAGTACATGCCGCCCACCAAGTACATGACAGGCGACATCTTCCGCGGATACATCCTGAACACCATGTTCAACCTGGCAGGAGTCATGACCGGGCAGTCGATACAGCTGCTGGGAATGCTCACTGAGGCCATACACACGCCTCACATCCAGGACCGCTTCCTCGCCATCAGGAACGCTAAGTACGTGTTCAACAACGCGAGAGACCTGGGTTCCGAGATCACCTTCGCGCCTGGCGGGATCGTGGAAACCCGTGCGCAGGATGTCCTTGGCCGTGCCACGGAGATGCTGACCCGCGTGCGCGACATGGGCCTCATGGAAGCGATAGGGAATGGGATGTTCGCAGGAATCTCCCGAACGTCGGAATCCGGTCGCGGGCTCGATGGAGTGGTGGAGAAGGCGGTTGACTACTGGAATCCGTTCCAAGATGCCATGGCCTCTGAACTTGGCGTCGAGCTGAGCTCAGATTGTCGCCGTGAGCAGGCTGGGAGGTAGGCCAGATGCCTCAGACAGATCTCAAGAACGTGAGGCCATACGGGGACACGCTCAACGATGGGAAAGTCCAGCTTAGTTTCACACTCCCCCTCAGGTACGGCCCTGAGGCCAAGGAGGCTGCGCGGCAGCTTGCAATCAAGATGGGTTTCGAGGATGTTGACGTTGTGAGCGCCCACGACCTAGGAGGGCCCTTCAGCTACTTCATCGTGTACGGCAAGTGCACACACTCAGTTGATGTGACCGAACTTCACATGCCGAAGATCGAAGTGGAACAGATGGACTTCTTCAGGATCAACGATTTCGTCCGGGATAGGCTCGGCCGGAAGATCACGGTGACTGCTGCCTGCACCGGCTCAGATGCACACACCGTGGGGATCGACGCCATCATCAACATGAAGGGGTGCGCAGGTGAGTACGGCCTTGAGAGGTATCCCTGGTTTCGTGCCTACAACCTAGGAGCCCAGGTGCCGAATGAAGTTCTGGTGGCGAAGGCCATCGAAACCGATGCTGACGCCATACTGGTGTCGCAGATAGTGACACAGAAGAACGTGCACATTGCGAACCTGACGCGCCTAGTGGATCTTGTGGAGGCGGAGGGAATTCGCGATGATGTACTGCTCATAGCGGGCGGGCCTCGAATAAGCCACGAGCTTGCGCTTGAGCTTGGATTCGATGCAGGGTTTGGCCCGGGAACGCTGCCATCGCAGGTCGCAGCGTACATTGCGCAGGAGCTTGTAAGGAAGGAGCATCGCACCAGCGAGCGGCTCACCCAAGAGAGGTAGTTGCGGGATCTTCGGAACTGCAGGAGGGGATCAGGATGGATGACGTCATGTTGAGGATGAGAATGAGCCAGGCCGACGCCCATTACGGCGGCAATCTCGTGGACGGCGCGAGGATGATGCAGCTGTTCGGAGATGTGGCAACAGAGCTGCTCATCAGACACGACGGTGATGAGGGACTCTTCTTGGCATATGACATGGTCGAGTTCAAGGCGCCTGTCTTCGCCGGAGACTACATCGAGGCGAGGGGACGCATCACGCGGGTGGGCAGGACATCCCGGGCGATGACCTTCGAAGCGTTCAAGGTCATCGAGGCCTCGCGGGACCCGAAAGACCCATCGGCAGCACGTGCTCTCGGTGAGCCGATTCTGGTGGTCAGAGCATCCGGAACATGCGTGACGCCCATCGAGAAACAGCGACTGGGCAACAACAGCGAGCAGCATTCGCCTGAGGAGGTTTGATCAGTGGATAAGCTTGTCATCTGTGCAGCGCTGGTCGGAGCGGAGCTTTCCCGAAATGAGCAGCCGAATCTCCCGCTAACCCCCGTAGAGATCGCAGAGGCAGCAGCGGAGGCGCAGGCAGCCGGAGCAGCCGTCGTCCATCTGCACGTGAGAGACGACCACGGAAACGCGACGCAGGACGTCGAGGTGTTTCGCACGGTGATCTCGGAGATCCGGAAAAGGACCGATGTGATCTGCCAGATCTCAACTGGAGGCGCCGTCGGCGCCCCTACGGAGAAGCGCCTGGCGCCTTTGGACATCAGACCGGAGATGGCTACCCTGACCACCGGGACTGTCAACTTCGGAAACGGGGTGTTCATGAACGAGCCCTCGGTTATTGAGGCCTTCGCGTCCCGCATGAAGGAACTGGGGGTGAAACCCGAGATCGAGTGCTTCGATGCCGGGCACATCGCAAATGCGCTCAGGCTTGCAAAGAAGGGACTCATTCCGGAGCCTCTCTACTTCGATTTCGTAATGGGAGTGCCGGGCGGAATCCCGGGCACAGTCCGCGACCTGCTCCACTGCATTGAAAGCCTCCCAGCCAGCGCAAGGTGGCAGGTGGCGGGGATTGGTCGGGCGGAGCTTACACTGGCTGCCGTGGCGATTGCCATGGGCGGAAATGTGAGAGTCGGATTTGAAGACAACATCTACTATTCCCGCGGCGTACTCGCCAAGAGCAACGCGGAGTTGGTTGCGAGAGTTGCACGAATTGCGGGAGAACTAGGACGTGAGATTGCGACCCCGAACGAGGCGCGGGTGCAGCTGGGGATCACCGCCAACAGGGGGTAGATGGTTTCGGATCCCATATTCAGCACTCTGGCGGCACAAGGTTGAAGGTTTTTCCAGCCGACTGAGGGGAAGCACCCAGCACGTAGCTGTTTGTCCAGTAGAAGGAACCGCAGGGCTGGTGTCGAACAGAGAAGCCATGCGCGACACATTGATCATCGCATTTCGTTGGCGGCCAACACTTCGGCGCTGACGGCGATAGTCTCGGAGGTGAGCGGCCATGAGCGGACGGCACTACGAGTTCGATTCATATATCGAAGAGAACAGGGCCAGGCTTGTACGGGCATGGCGTGAGAGCGAGGGTCCTAGCGGCTTGGAGCGCCCTGTTCGGCGCCGGCCGCGGCACCCTGACGAGATCGATGTGCTTACCCGCCTCGCAGTTGCCCGCATGGAGCAGGCGCTCGCCACTGGAGAACTGGTAATCACGGGGCCGAGGAGGTATCGCCTTCGTGTGTTCTGATGAAAATGGTCTTCACAGGAACCCTCGATAGACTGGGCATACCTTGAGGCTCAGGCGGAGCTGGAGGGATTGGCCGGCGCCCTGGCGGATCTGCGGGGGACGCCCGCCCCGGATCAGGAGTGATGCTAATAGCGACATTAAGCAACAAGCCACCGCGGCGACGCGGTGGCTTTCAACATCATGGCAGGGGAGACAGGAATCGAACCCGCAACCCTCGGTTTTGGAGACCGATGCTCTACCAATTGAGCTACTCCCCTGCGCAAAACCGATCAATTGACTACCTCGATTCTACAGGCGAGAGCAGACGTTGTCAAGGACCATCAGCCATCATCCTGAAGCGCCTGACGTTGCCCTGTCTGCATAGCGACATGCCTGATGGGCACCATACGTAGCATGGGAAAGAATTCCTGGCGGGTGGGACTGCAATGCTATTGAGCCCGTGGAAAGCCATGCGAAGGCTTCTTGCACCGAGGGGTCAGCCGCTGGGCCGAGGCAGGCCCGGCCGGAGCGGGGTTTCCGGCTGCCGGGATCCGAAGAGCTGTGAAGGAGAGTCCCCTGACGATTCAGGAAAGGAACCCCTGCGAGGGTCTCTCGTACAGGATCTACAGAGGATACGGGAGGAGTTCGGAAACAGCGCGGATCTGGTGATTCGCGAACTCAGAGCGGGCAACAAGGGGCGGGTTCTCGCCGCCATAGTGCACATTGAAGGCCTCATCGACAGACGCCTGGTGTCGGAAGCGATAGTCATGAGGATCGCCGATTCCGATCGCACCTGGGATGACTCCAAGCAGGCGTTTATTGATCTCAAGGAACGGTTTCTCGCCTCCACTAGCCTCGAGGAGACTGGAATGCTGGACAGGTTCATAAGCTGCATCTCGGCGGGGCAATGCGGCGTACTGCTTGACGGAATCCCACGCGGCCTCATATGTGGTGTCCAGGGGTGGAGTCAACGAAGCCCGGAGGAGCCCACCACCGAAACGACAATCAGGGGATCGAAAGAGGGGTTCGTGGAGTCGCTGCGCACAAACACGTCCCTTCTTCGGCGCAGGATCATGTCCCCGCGTCTTTGGATCGAGGAGCGAAAGATAGGGACTCTCGGCAGGACCGGTGTGGCGATTGCCTATGTGGAAGGAGTCGCGAACGCCAAGACTGTTCAAGAGGTGAGGAATCGGCTGGATCGAATCGACGTAGATGCCATACAGGAGAGCGGTCAACTCGAAGAATACATCGAGGACGCGCCGTTTTCCCCTTTTCCCACTGTCATCAGGACGGAAAGGCCCGACAGAGTCGTGGGCAACCTGCTTGAGGGCAGGGTAGCGCTGCTAACCGACGGCACTCCGTTTGTCCTCGTGGTCCCGGTCACGTTTATGATGTGCCTAAGCTCTCCAGAAGACTACTTCGAGCGGTCCCTAATGGCGTCGCCCCTGCGGTTTATCAGAGTGATCGCGTTTATGATGTCTCTCATCCTCCCCTCGATCTACGTGTCTGTGACCACCTTCCACCAGGAGATGCTGCCCACCCCGCTTATACTGAACATCGCGGCGCAGAGAGAAGGAGTGCCGTTCCCCGCAGTGATTGAGGCTCTTGTGATGGAGTTGACCTTCGAGATAATGCGGGAAGCGGGGGTTCGCCTGCCTAGGATAGTGGGGCCAGCCATCAGTATAGTGGGGACCCTAGTGCTCGGGGATGCAGCCATCCGCGCAGGCCTGGTCTCTCCGGCGATGGTGGTGGTAGTGGCGGCTACAGGAATCGCCTCACTTGCCACCCCGTCGTTCAGTCTGGCAGTCGGGGTTCGCATCTTGCGTTTCCTGATGATACTGCTGGCTGGCACGCTTGGGATGTTTGGGGTATGGGCGGGTCTGTTCGCTCTTTTTACCCATCTTGCTGCCCTGCGCTCCTTCGGCGTTCCGTTTTTCGAGCCTCTGGCGCCGCTTGTGCTGTCTGATCTCAAGGACGCGCTGGTGGTATTTCCATGGTGGGGCATGCGGACAAGGCCGCTGTTCACTGGTGGAAGCAATCCGGTGAGGCAGGGGCCCAGGGCGAAACCTGAGCCTCCTTCCGGCAGCGATCGGGAGATTAGCGACGCGGGAGGAGGTGAACGGGGTAGGCGATGATAACCAACTCCCAGAAGATAAGCCCCAGGCAACTCATGGCACTGCTCTTCATAAGCCGCATCGTGCTCATAACCATTACCTTTCCCATGATGGTGGGGATCCGCACTCCGCAGGACGGCTGGATCGCAGCGCTGATAGGAACGGCGCTCTCCGTTCCTCTGATTGCAGGGATGGCCCTCCTTGGTTTGAGGTTCCCAAACAAGACCATAATCGAGTACAGCCAGATCGTTCTCGGCAAGTTTCTGGGCAGAATCGTCGGAGCGCTTCTCATAGGTTACTGGATAGTGATCGCAGCATCTATGGCGAGGGCGCTTGGGGAGTCCTATGTGAAAGGCATCATGGTGGATACTCCGATCCTGGTGTTCATGGCCGTGATCACGTTTCTGGGCGCCAACACCGCCAGATGCGGCATAGAAGTAGCTGGCCGCATGGCGGAATTCAGCATGCCGCTGGTGATCTTCTCCCTGATGCTCGTGTCGATTCTGCCGTTCGACACCATGCGGTTTCGCGATCTGTTGCCCATTCTCCCGACAGGGTTCGGCTCCGTTCTCGACCCCATGGGGGTGGCCGTCTCCTTCTTCGCGGAGTTCAACGTAGTGGGAATGCTTCTGCCCTACGTGAACAGGCCCAAGAATGCGGTGCGATACTCGGTCTATGCAGTGCTGGCATCTGGGCTGATCGCGACGTGGATATGCATTGCGCTGGCAGCAGCGTTCGGCGAGGGAGTGTCGGCCCTGGAAATGCCGGTTTTCAGCCTCTCCAGCCTTATCAGCCTCGGTCAGTTCCTCGAGAGAATTGAGATCATCCCGATGGGGATCTGGACCCTGAGCGCCGGGATCAAGTTGGCGCTGTACCTATGGGCGAGCGCCGAGGGGCTTGCACAGCTATTGGGGGTTGAACGGTCTCAGACCCTGATTTACCCATTGGGCGCCATCTGCGCGGCCTTCGGAGTCCTCTTCTTTGAGAGCGACCTGGCGATGGATGTTTTCCAGGAGTTTGAGAACTGGGGCATCTACTCGCTGCTCCTCACACTGACCGTAATGGCCATTTTGTGGCTCGGCGCCTTGTTCCGCAGCAGGCCTGCGTCGAATGCCGGGAGGCGGGGCTGATGCGCGCGCGCCTTGTCAAGACGGCAGTCCGCGTTGCCGCCATCCTGTGCCTGGCGCTGGCCGTCGCAGGGTGTTGGAGCCGACGGGAGCTCGAGACTCTCGGGTTCATCGTGGCAGCGGGGATCGACAATGCCCAGGAAGAAGGCAAGATCCAGCTTACGGTGCAGATCGTGAAACCGTTCGCGCTTTCCACTGGGGAGCGGGCCGTATCTCCGGAGAAGCCGTTCTGGACTGTCAGCAGCACAGGGCAGACCCTGCTCGATGCAGTGCGTAACCTGCTCGCTCAGTCGCCGCGGGTTCCATTCTGGTCGCACAACCTGTGGCTCTTGATCGGCGAGGAGTACTGTCGCGGAGGCATAGGGGACATTCTGGATCTCTTCGAACGCGACGGCGAGACTCGACGACGGATGCAGATTGCGGTTGCCAAGGGGGCCACGGCATACGATCTGCTGCACGCTGAATTCGAGCTGGAGCGCCTCCCTTCCTCCGGGGGCCGAGGCATATTGCATGGCTTGCAGAATGGGTCATCCACGGTAGTCAGCAGCACTGTGCTGGATCTCGATCGGGCGCTCGAAGGGGAGGGAATCAACCCTGTGCTAACCCGTGTGGAGATCGTCCCCAGGCCCAAGAACCCAGATACCCGCGGAGAATTGCTCAGAAACGAGATAGGCGCATCCGCCCGCCTGACCGGCGCGGCCGTATTGAAGAATGACAGACTAGTTGGGTGGCTGGACAAGTCTGAGGCCCGCGGGCTGAACTGGATTACCAGCAAGATCAAGAGCGGGGTGATCGTGATCAAGCAGCCTGGGCTCGAGGACAAGCTGATCGGGCTGGAGATCCTGTGGGGGAGCGGCGGTTTCAAGACGGAGGTGCGGGATGGCAGAATCACAGTGCTCATAAAGGTTCGCGCGTATGGGGTCATGGCAGACGTGCAGGGATTCATCGACCCGCTTGCTCAGCCTGAGGTATGGGATAGCATGGAGCGCAGGATGGCTGCGGTCATCCGGAATGAGATTGCGGCTGCCCTTTCGAAGGCTCAGGAACTCAACTCCGACATATTCGGATTCGGCGCCGAGCTGAACAGGACCGACCATAGGAAGTGGGAAGAACTGAGGGACCGTTGGGACGAGCTGTTTCCCACAATTGACGTCCGCGTGGAGGTGGATGCCAAGCTACGGCGCTCCGGGCTCGTTGTGAGAAGCGTTAGGATCACGGAATGAAGGGAGGGATCCCATGAAAGTGGCGGCGCTCATAGTCGCGTTCGCAGCCATGGCTGCCTATGACGCCCCCGCCCTGGTCCGCGACAGGATGTGGGGCGATCTCGCTGCGTTTGCCGGACTCATAGTCTTCGGGTTCGTAATAAGCCTATTGCAGGTAATCGGCATGCCACTGCCGAACCCACTGAAGTGGATCGAGGCCGCGACAACCATGATCGTAGGACTCTTCAGATGAGGTGATGAGATGTGACGTATTACGAGTTTCCGAAGAGCTTCATATGGGGCGCGGCCACGGCTGCGTGTCAGATCGAGGGAGCGGCTCAAGAAGGCGGAAAGGGAGAGTCGATCTGGGACCGATTCAGCCGGATTCCGGGCAATGTCGCAAATGGCGATACGCCGGAGGAGGCCTGCGATCACTACCACCGCTTCCGCGAGGATGTTGAGCTCATGCGAGAGCTGAGGCTCGGTGCATATCGCTTCTCCATAGCCTGGCCTAGAATCTACCCGAACGGTGCGGGCAAGCCCAACCGAAAAGGCCTGGACTTCTACAATGAATTAGTGGATGCGCTTCTGGATGCAGGCATCACGCCCATGGCCACGCTGTACCACTGGGACCTTCCCCAGGCGCTGCAGGATAAGGGAGGCTGGGAGAACAGAGACACTGCATCCCGATTCGCGGACTATTCCGCATGCGTTTTCGAGGCGCTTGGGGATCGTGTGGGGCTATGGATAACCCACAACGAGCCGTTCGTCACGTCATTCGCAGGCCACTACGCTGGAGAGCATGCGCCGGGCAAGAGAAGCCTTCAGTCTGCCTTGGCAGCAGCTCACCACCTTCTGCTCTCACACGGGCAGGCCGTCCGCGCATTTCGGGAGGTCGGCAGGTCCGGTTCACGCATCGGCATCACTCTAAACATGGCGCCGGTGTATCCGTCCACATCCTCCGCAGAGGACGCCCGGGCTGCAGCGCTGTGGGATGGAGCGCTTAACCGATGGTTCGCTGATCCGGTGTTCAGAGGAAGCTACCCTGATGACATGTTGCAGCTGTACTCGGACGCCGCGAGCATGCCCGCGATCCACAAAGGCGACATGGAGATCATCGGCTCGCCCGTGGACTTCCTGGGTGTGAACTACTATAACCCGTCTATAGTCATGTCGGACCGCGCCGCCCAGCCCTTCGGATTCGCTGGGGTTCGACGCGGGGATTTGCCGGTCACGGATATGGGGTGGGAGGTGTACCCAGAAGGCCTATACGACCTCATGATGCGGATCAAGAATGACTACGCGCCGGCCTCGATCTACATAACGGAGAACGGGGCAGCCTATCCAGACACGCTCACTCCTCAGGGCACAGTGGATGACGACGAGAGGCTCGACTACATCCGCCGCCATCTGGTGCAGTTGCATAGAGCGATTCAGGATGGAGTCCCTGTGGATGGCTACTTCGTCTGGTCTCTGCTGGATAACTACGAGTGGGCCCATGGCTACGCCAAGAGGTTCGGCATCACCTATGTGGACTACCACACACAGAAGAGAATCCCTAAGAAGAGCGCGCTTTGGTACAGGGACATGATCGCCTCGAACGCACTCCGGGGCTAGCAGCTCAGATGCTACGTAACTGCGGAGGAGGCGGCGACGCAGCCCCGACCGCTGACTGTTTGTTTGCTTTTCAGGGGCCATCTCGGTATCATTGAGTAGTGGCGCACACACGAATTGGAGGCTTCGTCATGTCTGATCGTCTGGTTCCAGTCGGAATATCCAGCAAACACCTTCACGTATCCAGGGAAGACCTCGCTACACTGTTCGGGCCAGGGCATGAGCTGACTGTGAAGAAGGACCTCAGTCAAAAGGGGCAGTACGCTGCAGAGGAAACAGTGACGCTGATCGGCCCCAAGGGTTCGTTCACTGGAATCCGCATCCTCGGCCCCTGCCGAAAGCAGACTCAGGTCGAGCTGTCCCGCACTGATTGCTTTCGGCTGGGAATCACCCCTCCGGTTCGGGATTCCGGGGATCTGGCGGGCTCTCCATCAGTGCGCATCGTAGGGCCTGCGGGTGAAGTCACCATCCCTTGCGGTGTTATCCTGGCCAAACGCCACATACACATGACCCCCGCCGAAGCGTGCGAGCTCGGCGTCGCCAACGGCGACATCGTGATGGTGAGAGCAGACGGGGATCGGGCTCTCACCTTCGACCAGGTTCTGATCCGCGTGCACGACACGTTCACCTGGGAAATGCACCTAGATACCGACGAGGCGAACGCGGCGTCCCTAAAGAACGGAGATATGGTGACCATCATCAAGGTAGGCTAGTTCTGCAAAGGTCTGGTGGTGCGAGTTGCGAACCATATCCCACGTCGACATGGACTGCTTCTTCGCTGCGGTGGAGGCGCTTGATCACCCAGAGTACCGGGGAAAGCCCCTGGTTGTGGGAGGGCCTCGGGGCAGCACCCGGGCAGTGGTATCCACCTGCTCTTACGAGGCGCGCAGGTTCGGGGTAAGATCGGCAATGCCAGTATCGCAGGCGGAGCGACTATGCCCGCAGGCCATCTTCGTGACCGGGAACATGAGGCGGTATGCGGAAGTCTCGCGGGAGATCATGGAGGTCTTGCGCGGCTTCACGCCCCTTGTCCAGCAGGTCTCCATCGATGAGGCCTTCCTTGACATGACCGGCTGCGAGCAGTTCCACGCGGATTCGCACGCCATGGGGGCCCATATCAAAAGGGCCATTCGCGATGCGTCCGGCCTGAACGCATCTGTGGGGATCGCCCCCAATCGGTTTCTGGCGAAGCTCGGTTCCGACATGTCCAAGCCAGATGGGCTTCTGGTGATCCGCCTGGAGGATGTGGACTCCTTCCTCTCTCCACTCCCGGTGGGACGGCTGTGGGGAGTGGGGGAGAAGGGAAGGGAGGCCCTGGGGAGATATGGGATCGCCACGGTCGCTGATCTTCGCAGCTGGCCACGGGAGTGGCTGGTCGAGCGGTACGGACGGTGGGGAGCAGAGGCCTACGACCTTGCTCGTGGAGTGGATGACTCCCCGGTAGTGCCTGATGAAGAGCGCAAGTCATACGGCTCTGAGTGCACATTCGATACTGATGTTTGCGATGCATCCGTGCTTCGCACCTCCATTGCGCAGCACTCCCGCAGGGTAGGTCGACGGCTTCGAAGCGACGGAAGGCTCGCCCGGACTGTGACGATCAAGGTCAAGTTCGCCGATTTTACCCAGATCACAAGGGGACACTCCCTGTCGGAACCGTTCGATAGCGACGATTCCATATACCATGCCGCCTGTGCACTCCTGGACGGCCTTAACCTAGCCGCGCCGGTGCGACTAATTGGCGTTTCGGTGTCGGGGATCCATGACTCGAGGCAGCTCTGCCTCTTTCAACAGAGACCGCCAGAGCACTCAGTCGGAGCGCACGGGGCTTCCGAGGCTGGGCAGGGCAGCGGCAAGAGCATCGACCATGTGCTCGATGGGATCGCGGAGGAGTTCGGGGTGAAGGGAGTGATGCGCGGCCGTGAGCTTGAAATGGAGGCGAGGCAGCGGTGATACAGGTTGGCGCCTGTGGTTTTAGCTACAAGGACTGGCGCGGGGTATTCTACCCCGAGGGGCTCGCAGAACGTGAGATGCTGTCCTATTACTCCACCCAGTTCCCCGTAGTCGAGCTGGATTACACATACTACCAGATGCCGGCGACACGCACCATAGAGGGGCTATCTAGCAAGACCCCTGCTGGTTTCACATTCTGCGTCAAGGCCCACAGGAGCATGACCCACGAGAGGCCGGAGTCGGACGATGATGCTGCCGCCCTGTTCAAAACGTTTCTCTCGGCGTTGGCCCCGCTCGCAGACGACGGCAAGCTCGGCTGTGTTCTCTGCCAGTTCCCGTGGGGCTTTAAGCGCACCCCGGAGAATGCATCCTACATCGAGCGTCTACCAGAACTCCTGCCAGGTGTTCCGGTAATCGTCGAGTTCCGCAATGTGGAATGGGTGTCGCCAGCAGCCTTTGATCTCCTGAGCCGCAATGGCCTCGGGTTCTGCTGCGTGGATGAGCCGAGCCTCAAAGGGCTCTTCCCGCCGCTGGCTGTGTACACCTCATCCATCGGGTACGTCCGGTTTCATGGACGAAATGCGCGATCGTGGTGGGAACATAAGGAAGCTTGGGAACGTTACAACTACCTGTATACCGAGAACGAGCTCCGGGATTGGATTCCTAAGATCGATAGCATCTCGCAGGCCACGGAGCGGACCTATGTTCTGTTCAACAACTGCCACGCGGGGCAGGCCGCGCTGAACGCAAAGCAGATGGAATCGCTTTTGGATCTATTATGAGAACTGCCTACGGAGGATGATTGGCATGCCGATATTCGAGTACAAGTGCAGGAAGTGCGGACGCAAGTTCGAGGAACTGGTATTCGGTTGCGCGAAGGTGAAGTGCCCAGATTGCGGCAACGATCAGGTGGACAAGCTTCCTTCCGCGTTTGGGTTCAAAAACGGCTCTGAGTTCGTAGCGTCAACGCATGGAGGAGGCTCATGCGGGTCCTGCGGTGGCGGATCATGCAGTGCCTGCGGGCACTAGTAGGAGGGGAGCAGCATGTTGCCTGAGGTTCAGCGGAAGCTGGATAAGGTTCGACAATTCATGGGCGACCGCGGTGTAGAGGCCATGGTATACCAGCAGGCCGCCAACTTCGCCTGGATCACAGCTGGGGAGTCGCCGCTGGTCAACCAAGGAAGCGAGCAGGGAGTCGCCTCGGTGGTCATCACTGGGGATTCCGCCTACGCCCTTACGAACAACATCGAATCAGTGAGGCTTCGCGAGGACATGCACCTCGAGGACAAGGGTTTCGAGATCGTCGAATCCCCCTGGCATGAGGGTCCGCCAGACTGCCTGAAATACGCTGTGCGCGGCGCCACAGGCGCGGATACATTGATGAACGGCTCGATCTACCTGGGAGACATGGCCGCGCCACTTCGCTATCAGCTGGAACCTGAGGAGATGGACAGATTCAGGTGGCTGGGAGCGCATGTGGGCCGGGCGGTGGAAGATGCCGCAAGGTGTGTTGAGCCTGGGATGACTGAGCACAAGGCGGCGTCGCTTATGGCGGTGAGGCTATATGAGGCAGGTATTGTCCCGGTGGTCACCCTCGTCGCAGCTGATGGACGCGCCGTAGTCCGCAGGCATCCAACACCTACCGACGCCAGGCTCGATAAGTACGCGATGCTCGTGGCATGTGGACGAAAGTGGGGCCTCGTGGCCAGCGCAACCAGGATTGTAAGTATCGGCCCACTCCCAGATGATATCCGCCGCAAGCGGGATGCTGCCGCATATGTCGATGCCACTGCCATCGCTGCGACCAAGCCGCAGACCAGGGTGGCGGATGTATTCGCTGCTATCGTTCGGGCATACTCCAACGCGGGATTCCCTGATGAGTGGCGCTTTCATCACCAGGGCGGCGCTGCTGGCTACCAGTCCAGAGAGTACCTTGCGACTCCATGCTCAGAGCAGGTGGTAGGGGCCTGCCAGGCGTTCGCGTGGAACCCATCTGTTGCAGGAACAAAGAGCGAAGACACCATTATCGTCACCGATGGACGGACTGAGATCATCACCGCCACCGGCGACTGGCCAGTGCGCACGGTCCTGTCGGAGTCAGGCGAGATCGCTCGCCCCGATATCCTAGTGCGCTGATGCATTTGAATGGGGGTATTGTCGGCTTGTCTCATACATCTACGTCGCGAAATCGTCGGCGGTCGATGCCGTGGGTCATTGCGGCCATCGCCATCCTGGTTTTCGCAGCGGTCCGCGCCAGGAGGAGAACCCCAGGCGCTGCTGCGGCGCTCGCCTCGGCCGTTGCCGGGAAACCCAGCATCACAGTATCACGAGGCGACATTCATCGGTACGTCTATGCATCCGGCAGGCTCGATCCTGTTCGCACCAGAATCGTCAGCCCCGATATGCCGGGCAAGGTCACGTCCCTGAAGGTCCATGAAGGCTCCACAGTATCCTCAGGCGCAATGCTGTGCGAGGTATCTGGAACCCGTCTCGACGCGCCGATGGCCGGCCTGGTGACGCAGGTTAGTGTGGAGGAGGGCGGCTTCGCTGCTCCGGGACAGCCTGCCTTCGTGATAATGGACACTTCAGCCTACAGAGCTAGCATTGAGATAGACGAGATCGACCTGCCTAAGGTGGCCGTGGGGATGCCTGCCACGATTACGTTCGACGCAGCTCCGGATCTGGCCGTATCCGGCAAGGTCGCCTCCATTGGGGCAGTCGCGATTGCCAGAGGAGAACTCGTTACGATCCCGGTGCGAATTGCCATCGATAGTTCCGACCCTGCGCTCAAGCCTGGAATCACGGCGAATGTGCAGGTGGATTCCGACACCATTGTGGATGTGGTTAGGATTCCGGCGCGCTCCTGGGTGGAGCTTGACGGCGCCAAGTACGCAATTCGCCTCGACGATGCGGGTGTGCCGAGCCTCGCCAAGATCGATGTGGGCCTGACCGATGGCAAATACACACAGGTCCTCTCCGGCGTTGACGAGGGTGCTGTCATCATCGAGGACGCAGTGTCGATTCAGGATAAGCTCCCAGGTGCGAAGGCCAATCAAAGAGTCATTAGATTCGGCCCTGGGAGGGCGTCAGAATGAGCGCCGCACCTCTTGCGATTATCGAGAATGTGACCCGCGTGTACTCGATGGGCGGCGCAGAAGTAAGGGCGCTCGACGGGGTTTCGTTGACCATTGGCGAGGGCGACTTCATCTCGATCATGGGGCCGTCCGGCTCAGGCAAGTCCACCCTGATGCATATCATCGGCTGCCTCGATCGGCCTACCTCAGGCAGATATGTCCTTGCCGGAAGAGACGTATCCTCTCTGGACGATTCGGCCCTGGCCCGCGTTCGGAACTCGGAGATCGGCTTCATATTTCAGGACTTCAACCTCCTTCCCCGCGAAACACTCCTTGCGAATGTGGAGATACCCATGGTATACGCCGGGGTGAGGGCAGGGGAGAGACGGGCGCGCGCTCGCGAGGCCCTGACCCGCGTGGGATTGGCGGACCGAACGGATCATCTGCCATCGGAAGTCTCAGGCGGGCAGCGCCAGCGTGCAGCCATAGCCAGATCCCTTGTGAACAACCCTTCTGTGATCCTTGCTGACGAGCCCACCGGCAACCTCGACTCCAAGACGGGCCTGGAGATACTCAGGATACTCGAGGATCTCAACTCCGCAGGCGCCACAATAGTGCTTGTGACGCATGATAGGGCAATAGCTGAGCATTCTGGGCGAGCGGTCCATCTTCGGGACGGCGTCGTCGAGCGAGTAGAGCAAATCCAGCGGCAGGCAGCGTCCCATAATGCTCCGCAGTGCCCCCCGTTTGAGGAAGGTGAGCGCGCATGAGGCCAGCTGAGACCTTCGCTCTTGCCCTTGGGAGCCTTCGCGTGAATCGTGCAAGGACCTTTCTCTCAGCGCTCGGCATTGTGATAGGAGTGGCCTCGGTGATCACCATGATCTCTGTCGGTTCCAGCGCACAGCTGCAGATCACATCGAGCATCTCGGATTTGGGATCCAACCTCATCATGATCTCCCCTACAAAGCCGCAGTCGGCCGAGGTCGGCCGGGAGCGAACTCTCACCATGTCGCTGGCTGAGCGGATCAAGGAGGCCTGCCCAGCACTGAGGGACGTCTCACCGGTGTCACAGATCCCAGCCACGATCGCGTTCAGAGGCGCCACGACAGATGCCATGGCAATGGGGGTATCCCGATCCTATCTGCCACTTTCCAATTTGCATATCGCCAGAGGGCGCGGTTTCACCGCCTCGGAGGAGTCCTCCGCTGCGAACGTGGCGGTGCTCTCGGGCAAGGCGGCCTCGAAACTGTTCGGTGAGGACGATCCCGTAGGGCGCATGATCTCGATGATCACGCCTGTTCGCCGAACACAGTGCCTGGTAGTCGGCGTCACAGAGAGCAAGGCGGATATGTTCACATCCAATGCCAGCGAAGACGTGTATGTCCCGGTGACATCACTGGTGTACAGGATGTCTCCAGTGCGCAGAGTAGCCTACTACATCGCGAACACCAGATCTGCCAAAGATGCTGATGCCGCGGTTGCCCAAGTATCCCGGTTCCTTGATTCCGTTGATGAGACCCGCGACGGTTTCACCATCATGTCGCAGGAGGCGCTCCTCGACGTGGTTCGACAGGCCACATCCACTATGACCCTGCTTCTGGGCGCAATCGCCGGGATCAGCCTCCTGGTGGGCGGCATCGGAATCATGTCGACGATGCTGACGTCGGTGGCAGAACGAACCCGGGAGATAGGAGTGCGGAAGTCGCTGGGCGCCAAGAACCGCGACATACTCGCACAGTTCCTGGCGGAGGCAGTCGCTCTAGCAGTTTCGGGTGGGGTGATCGGCATGCTTATCGGGTGGCTTGGTGGCGCAGCCATATCCGCCGCACTGGGCTGGGCTTCTTCCTTCAGCCTCACTTCAGTTGTGGCGGCCGTGGGGTTCTCATCCGCTGTGGGGCTCGCATTCGGGATCTTCCCAGCCATGAGAGCTGCGCGAATGGAACCTGTGGCGGCTCTTCGATACGAGTAAAAGCCAATTAGCATGGGGGGGGTGCTCGCTCTGCCCGAACTGCCTGAACTTACTGTCATGGCGCGTCAGATGAGGGAGGAGATCGCCGGGAAAGTGATCCTGTCTGCCGCCTGCCTGCAGCCAAAGTGCCTCAACGTAGATCCTGAAGCGCTTAACATGGCATTAACTGGGAAGCGGGTAGGGGAGGCCACCAACAAGGGGAAGTGGATCTTCCTTCCCATCGAGCCAGACTACGCACTTCTGATCAACCTCGGCATGGGCGGCGACCTAGTGCAGTACAAGCCAGGAGAGGCCTTGCCTGCGAAATACCAGTTCAAACTGGAGTTCACCGACGGCACGGGATTCACGATTCGGTTCTGGTGGTTCGGGTACGTTCATCTCGTGGCAAACGCCGATCTTGGCCTGCACGACATGACCCGCGACCTGGGCCCATCGCCGCTGGACGCGGATTTCACGCTCGATGACTTCAGAGCGATCATGCGAGTCGTTCGCGGACGCGTTAAGACGTTCATGCTTGACCAGAGGCGACTCGCGGGCATCGGCAACGCCTATGCCCACGACATACTGTTCCAGGCGCGAATACACCCGGAGAGACCAATTCCATCTCTGACAGCTGAAGAAATCGAGGCTCTGTACGCCTCCATACGCAGCGTTCTTGGCGAGTCGATACATCTGGGCGGGGCCTACTATGAAAAGGACTTCTACGGGCATCCTGGAGGCTATACCGCCGAGAGATGGGTCATTGGCTATCGAGAAGGCACTCCGTGTCCGGTGTGCGGAACAGAGATCCAAAAGATCAAGACCGGGGCCACGAGTTCATTCGTGTGCCCGACCTGCCAGAGGTGAGTGTTGATATGGTGGGACCAAAACGGCATAGCTCGCGCATGGCTCCAATGGTCGCCAGCATTGCCCTCGCGGCGCTTTTTGTGGCCTGCGCCACCCTTGGCGCGCCCGCTCAGCAGGGTGGCCTTGGACCATCAGAGACAGTGCGAATCGAGACAGCCAGAGGCGAGATCGTTATTGAGGTGTTCCCACAGGCGATGCCCAAGACGGTGGCCAACTTCAAGAAGCTGGTCCAGTCCGGCTTTTACAACGGCCTCACGTGGCATCGAGTTGAGGATTGGGTGGTTCAGACTGGGGATCCGACTGCGACTGGCGCCGGAGGTTCGGGCGTGAACGTTGCATTTGAGACCACGCCGTTACTGCCAAACACAAGAGGCGCCGTTGGGATGGCGCGCCGTGCAAACGACATGAATTCGGCAACATCGCAGTTCTACATCCTCAAGGCAGACGCTCAGGGGCTGAACGGACAGTATGCAGTGTTCGGCCGAGTTGTGCGCGGCATGAACGTAGTCGCAGCACTTGCGAAGGGCGACAAGATCGTCAGGGCGACGCTGGAGCAGCTTAAGTAGAGCACAGCAATCCCCATGGAGCGCGCGACTCGTGCGCTCCGTCTTATGCGGCCTAAGTTAACATAATGTGTATTATGCGACGTTATGCGCCTGAATAGTGAGGTGAACTCGCCTATCGATGGGCCTTCATTGCGGGGTCGTCGCCAATAAGCTAAAGTCGAGACTATGGCATAGACGGCACGCGCAAGGTCTGCCCGGCATGTATGAGCGGCGACGTTAGGTAGTTCAGCTCCTGTATCCGTTTCGTGACTTGCCGCGGGTCCACATTTTCACCTGCGACCCTCTTGGCGATGGACCACAGCGTGTCGCCAGGCGCCACAGTGACGCACGGCAGATCGCGCTTGCGTGCGCTTGGCGCTGCATCACCAGTCGCCTGAGCCAGCTGATGCTGAGTTTGTGCAGCGCGCGCGCCCACAGCCAACTCCGATGTTCCCCAGAGCGACACCACGGCCATCGCAGCAATCATCGTGGCAATCACAGCCATGCTCCGCAGCATGGCCCGCCGATGCGAACGACGCCGCGCATTGATCCTGTTGCGGGCGGATTGGCACATTTGAGACTGGCGGCAATGGCCGACTATCCTAGGTGCAACGCGCGCATTACTTCGCATACAACAGCCCTCCATACAAACATATGTTCTATGGTCTGCTTACACAATAGCAGAACATATGTTTGCTGTCAAGGCATTGCCAGGCTTGCATTCCGGCGTTCTTCGGCGAGCCGCGTGCTGACGCAACATCGGCGCCAGGATTTTGGGCGGTTCCGCGGGTGCCGACACTACTGGCCGAACTGGTGTTTGCAGTGGCCGGGAGGCCGTGATATACTGAAACAAAGCAAAGGGGGATATGCGAATGGCACTGCTTAGCGCCAGAGAGAAACAGATCCTTGGTTTCATAGCGCAGGAAACGGAAACGCGAGGCTATCCCCCGTCCGTCAGGGAAATTGGCTTGGCAGTCGGCCTGCGTTCGAGTTCTACTGTCCACGGGTATCTCGCGTCTCTTGAGAATAAGGGATACATCCGACGCGATCCCTCAAAGCCTCGAGCCATTGAGGTTCTCATGGATTCTGATCAGTTGCCTCCTCCAACGAGAGAAGTCTCCAACGTTCCAGTTGTCGGGCGAGTCACCGCAGGCCATCCAATTCTTGCGGTGGAGAACATAGACGAGTACTTCCCCCTCCCCCGCTCCTTCGCAGGGGAGGATGACGTCTTCATGCTCAGGGTGTCCGGTGAGAGTATGATAGGCGCGGGGATCCTAGATAGCGACTATGTGATCGTCAGGAAGCAACCCTCTGCAGCCGATGGCGACATCGTAGTGGCTCTCATCGATGACGAAGCCACGGTAAAGCGGTTCTTCCGTGATGATGATCAGGTAAGGCTTCAGCCAGAGAATCCCGCCTACTCCCCGATCATCACGAACCGGGCTGTTCTTCTTGGCAAGGTAGTTGGCCTTGTGAGGAGGATACACTGATACACTGCCCAGGGCCGCGAGCTAAGAGCCGAGAGCCAGCAATCGAAAAGGCCGGGCGGAACACTATCTCCGTCCGGCCCTCTTGCGCCACCGCTTCATCAGCCCGCATTTCGCCCTGTAAACAAAGAAACGCGCCCTGACCTTACAGGCGCGCCAGCTTCTGCCCGCGGGCATCCTTTATCGTTTTGCGATCTATCCCAACGGCCTTGAAAAACACCTCAAGCGCCTGTTTCCTTCCACGCGCCTCCGGCTGGCTGAACTCGGGCTCTTCATGTAAAAGCGGCAGCTCATTGTACCATTCAATTCCCTGTTCGATCGCTCCAGGAACGCCAGATGACTGGACTATCTCGATAAGCCTGTCGTACTGCTCCCGTCGCGCCTTTGCTTGAGCTGACCAGAACTCCGGATTCTCCGTGAGGCTGCTCGCGAGGAAGTCCTGCTTTGCAATGCTGCGGAAGCGCTCCAGCCCTCGCAGGACATCCTCACGCGCGAGGTGAATCATTTATCATTCCCCCTTATCGCTTATTCACAGAGCCGCTGGCCATGGCCAGTCTATAGTTCACTCATTCGGCGCTGACCTCAGGATTCCTCCTTGCCATGTTGCCCGTCGGGGAAAACAATACGTGGGCATGCCGGACCAGCCGGCCGCCCACGCAGTCTGCAGCGATGCAGAATGGCACACGATCAGAAACTCTATAGGTTGACGCCGATTATCCCTCCCAGTGTAGACACTATGATCGTTGACACGCCGCGCGTGAGCACCGACGCGGAATTCATTGGCTCGCGAACCACGGCCACCGACACCAGGAGCACTAGGCCAAGATAGGCGAGCCCGACGATGAGCCCGTTTCTACCCCCCTTCTCCCCTGCCCTCCTGCCTACGTACAGGCCACCGATTCCAGCACTGAGATAGCCTATCATTGGGATTGCGGTCTCGATCGTGTCGGGTCTGAAGGTGAATAAGGTAGTTAGAACGCCACCCACTGCAGACAGCACTGCCGTCATACCGAAACTGACTGCGCATCCGAGCAAGACCAGCTTCCACGCGGAGATCTGGATTCGGTCGCTCTCGCGCCTAAGAGAGCCGGCCCCCATCCTTTCCGCACCTCCTCAGGAGCGTACCTCCGTTGGAAGCCTATTACCGCGCATGTGGAGTTATTCTACCCGCAATCGCGAGAACCATATCACATGCGCGCCATGACTTTCTTCATGTCCTCCCACACTGGCGCTTTCTTGCTTGGATCCCTGAGAAGCGCTGCGGGATGGAAGGTCGGCATCACCATGATTCCGCCTCGTTCAAGCCATTGGCCACGCATCCTGGTGATGCCTGCGTTCGGATCAATCATGCCCTTGAGGGCTGTGGCGCCGAGCAGCACGATTACACTGGGCCTGATGAGTTCTATTTGGCGGGCCAGATAGGGCATGCACGCACGCATCTCCTCTGGTTCGGGAACCCTATTCGAAGGTGGCCTGCACTTGACCACATTTCCTATGAAGACTTCCTCGCGCTTGAGCCCCATCGCCGCGATTATCCTATCCAGGAGCCTGCCAGCGGCGCCCACGAACGGCCTGCCTTGTGCGTCTTCCTCTGCGCCCGGACCTTCTCCTATGAACATAATACGCGCCTGCGGGTTTCCTTCTCCCGGAACCGCATTGGTCCGTGTGGACCCAAGGCCGCAACGCCTGCACTGTTCCACTGCCGAAGCCACCGAAGCCAGATCTGCGAGGTCATCCCTGCGCTCGCCGCCCTCCCAAAGCCCAGGAACAGCTGTATGCTGCTGATTATCCTCCATCTAGGAACACCTCAATTCCAGCGGACTAGTGATTTCCTCCACCACTTCCCATGCCGCGCCCTGCAGGGCCTGCCGGAAGTCCGCACTGTCTAACACAGATTATTGCACAGTTTGGCATCGGCATCCATCCATGGCCGGGGTGGCGCGTGCGGGCTGCAGAGCCATACACAGGGCTCCACGGCAGCGGCCTCGCACCGCCCTGACGAGGAGCTTTCGCGGCGAAACGCATAGCATAATGTGCCATAGGCCATTCCCTGCTAGACGCGCTTCTGGAAATGGTCCGGGTGCGCCATGGAATCCGCGTGAGCCTCGACTGCGGGGGGGCGGATCGTCAATGTCGACGAAATGGACACTGACCACACGGTCAATGTCCGTTTGAGTCGCATTGATCGCGCGACAATGCCGGTTTGACCGACATTGAGTGCCCACGGGATCGGAATCCCAAGAACCGCGATTCGTTTTCGAGCGCACAGACGGATTGCAGGGACGCAGGAAAAGAGAACGGCCACCGGTTGGGCGCCAGGCCCAGCGGCAGCCGTCGATATCTCCAGGTAGAAGCGCCATTGTAGACAGTTTGGTGCGAGAGGCGGGATTTGAACCCGCACGGGTCGCCCCGTCAGATCCTAAGTCTGATGCGTCTGCCGTTCCGCCACTCTCGCGAGTAAGGAAAGGAAATGGTCGAGGTGCCGGGACTCGAACCCGGGGCCTCTTGGTCCCGAACCAAGCGCGCTACCAAACTGCGCTACACCTCGACCTCGCACCCCGCAAGGCACGTGATCATTATATGGCATAAGGCGAAGGCTGTCAAACGCGAGAACGCTCCCCCAACGCTCCGCGAAACGCTCCATCTGAGCGACTCTTCGGAAATGCATCGCTGCTCACGACCGCATGAAGTCGATGCACAGGACCATCCATCCGGCGGCGATGCAGGATACCCACACCGGGTGTCGAATCGGTAAGTCGCGACCACGATCATTGGAGGTGAAACATTGCTCAAGGAGTTTCGGGAATTCGCAATGCGCGGGAACGTAGTTGACATGGCGATAGGAATTGTGATCGGAGGCGCCTTCGGGAAGATCGTGACCTCGCTGGTGAATGACCTCATAATGCCGCCTATAGGCCTGTTGATTGGGCGCGTGGACTTCTCCAATCTGTTCGTGAGCCTATCCGGTGAGCACTATGCCTCGATCGCAGAGGCGAAGGCAGCAGGAGCTCCCACCCTGAACTATGGTCTGTTCCTGAACACGGTGATGGACTTCGTCGTAGTCGCGTTCGCTCTGTTCCTGATTGTCAAGTGGATGAACAAGATGCGCAACACTGCAGCCTTACTCGAGCGCAAGGAACCTGCGACTTCCGAACCCACGGAGCCTGCGACTAAGCATTGCCCGTACTGTCTATCGGAAGTGCCCTATCACGCGGTCAAGTGCGCTCATTGCACAACAGACCTTAAGTAGGCCATTATTCGCCCGGCGCCGTGTCATGTTCCGCGCCTGAGGAATACGGTACCATCGCAGCTATTGTCGGAGGTGCCGCTCATGCCCAGCGAGGAAGATATTCTCGGCGCCATAAGAGGCAGAGTCCCAAAGCACGGATGTCCATCATGCGGTGGAAGGCAGTGGGAAGTGCAGCCCCTCGTGTTTGTGTCGAACGTGTACTCAGAGGACACGCGAGGCGCTGACCCGGAGAACGGGGCGCCCACGGTTGTGGCAGTGTGCAAGTCGTGCGGGTTATTTCTCCACTACGGAGCCGTTCGCCTAGGATTGGTGGACCCTGACTAGCTGGTGCGCCTCACGCACAGTGACTGAAGCCCCCGGCCGTTCGGGTCAGGGGCTTCAACTCGTCCGCTATCCTGTGGATGGTGCAGTGCTTCCCGGCGCCGCGTGCTGGGCTGAGCCTGCGCATTGTACTGTGCCAAGCCGCGCGCGTCAGTACACGTTTGGCCTCTCGAAGGCGGTGGTGCGAGCGAGAGGCCAGTATCTGACCGCTGCGCGCCCCACAATCCTGGAGATCTTCAGGAAGCCAACACTCCCGCGACTATCGTCGGAATTGTTGCGGTTATCCCCCATTACAAACACATGCCCTTCAGGCACAACTGACGGACCATAGTTGTAGTAGGGCGGTTCCATGATGTACGGCTCATCTAGAGCCTTGCCATTCAGGAATACAACCCCCGCGTTGATCTCGATGGTGTCGCCTGCGAGCGCAATTACCCTCTTGATGTAGGGCCTCATTCGCCCGGTGACATCCACAAGCTCCTTCATGGCTTCAACTGCTGCACCGAATCCAACCGGATCCGGCCTCCAGGGGTTCTTGAGCACGATGATGTCTCCACGCGATGGGCTCGTGAACCGATACGATATCTTCTCCACAATGACACGCTCGCGGTTGTGCAGAGTGGGCTCCATCGACGCTCCTTCAACCACGAACGACCGCCCAATGAAGGTCATGATGAGCATAGCGAGAAACACCGCTAGCACTATGGATTGCATGTAATCCTTGACCTCTCGAACAATCGCTTGCTTTCTCTGGCGGGCAGCCTGAACTTGTGCTGCCTCAGTTCGGGCGATCTCGGCTGCTGCCGCAGCAGCGGCCGCGGCATCCGGATCCAACTCCGGAACCGGCTTTGCACATTCCGGCATCGGTGCTGCACCGGATTCCGGTTCTGCTGACTCTGAGTCAGCAACGGCTGTGCGTTCATCATCCATCAGTATGCGCCTGCCTCACGTCAGGACCGACATCGCCGATCCCTGCGTAATCGTGTCCAAACCTCACACCTAGTAGTAACGATGCCTGCATGGCGCGGGTTCCCATTTCCCACCGCCACATAGATGATCATACCCTCTCGCGAAGCCGATGGCAAGTCGGTCGAACACCTACCCTCGCCCCCCTTCGCCCCCACCCGGACTCCGCTCATACCCCTCCATCGTTGCATACACCTGCGGGATGTTTCGGGCTCATAGGAGCACCGGGCTCTTGCGCATCAGTTGCAGAAGGCGAGTCGCCCTCTCACATTTGGCTGCTGCCGGCATGACTCCGTACCGGGAAGCAGTCCATATGATGCAGTAGGCGCCTCGCGGAGGTGAAAGCGGGTCATGGAAGCTTTGAAATCGGCATGGTTCTTCGTTCCATGGTGGTTCTGGGCATGTGTGGCGGCGGTCTGTTTCCTCGTATGCCTAATGATCGGGTGGCTCTGTCCTTATTAGCATCGTGCGCCTGCCGAGATGACTGCGTCAGAGGGCAGGGCCTCACGCTCCGCCCTCTGGGTGTCTCATCATTCCGACGTGCTGCGGCCCATGTCCGATGCCGCCCGGCATTGAAATGTAATCGAAACGTGCCTTGACCCGATTGCCTGCATCTGATACAATCACATTCGTAACAGGTCCGGGGCGTGGCGCAGTTTGGCTAGCGCGCTTGCTTGGGGTGCAAGAGGTCGGGAGTTCAAGTCTCCCCGCTCCGACCATAAAGAACTCCCCCGAAACGAAGGTTTCGGGGCTTTTTGCGTCTACCCTTCCACTTCACCATCATGATTCGCACACTTTCACCGGATCCTTGTGCAACCGATTGGAGGCGACGGACATGGAGATCACAGGCACCCCGTTGGGAGTCCTCAAGGAACATCTGAGCAGCACCAAAGAGCGCTTCGAGAAACGGATGAATGGGCTCAACCGCCGCTCTGTCGGTATTGCCCTCGGGTCTGGCGCTGCCCGTGGCCTCGCTCACATCGGAGTATTGGATGTACTGTGGCGTGCTCAGATCCCAATAGACATCATCGTGGGAACGAGCATCGGATCCGTGATAGGGGGATGTTACGCGTCGGGGATGGAAGCCTACGACCTTGAAAGGGTGGCTCTCTTGGTCAACAGGCGGGAGGTTCTTCGCTACACCGACTTCGTTGTGCCCCGAAAAGGCGGGCTCATAGCTGGCACACGGATTGAGGAACTCCTGAGGTCACTGACAGGAGGCAAGTCCTTCAGTGAAATGCGATTCCCATTCGCGTGCGCATGCACCGACATCCTAACCGGCGATGAGGTGGTCATGGAAAACGGGCCAGTCTACCGGGCAATGCGTGCGTCATCGTCGATCCCAGGGGTATTCCAGCCGGTGTTGCACGAGGGCCGGGTTCTTGTGGACGGAGGCATTCTCAACCCAATTCCCGTAAACTACCTCACGGCGCTCAATGTGGATGTGACTATCGCTGTTGACGTCATGCCCACCCTCAGGGCGCAGCCGGACCGGGAGGGCAAGCCTCCCTCGATAGTCACAACCATCATCAATGCCTTTGATATCATGGGCAAGCTCGTGGCTGCTCCCCTTTCGCAGCTGGCAACCGTTATGCTGAAACCAGCAGTTGGACAGGTGCAGGCCGAGGAGTTCTGGCTCGCCCCCGAACTCATCGCGGAAGGACGACGGGTAGCTGAGGAAGCTCTCCCGAAGATACGGGCCGCGGTTCTCGATACTGCCTCCAAAGATCGCATATCGTAACGACATCCACCTGTCCGCGGCGTTCCCACAGGCGGTCCACCAGGTGGTCCACAAGGGCCTGCCAGCTCCCGAGGGGCCACGTCCCCTTGGGAGCTGGTAGGCTCTTCTATACTGTGGGTGGCGATTGGCAGCTTCATATGCGACTGCACTTTAGTCGACCACCACGGTAACGAAACCCACCCACGCGAACTATCGTATCATTATGACCGATAGCGGAGGTGGACAAGACATGGGTTTCGATTACTCGAGCTCCATTCCGGCGCCAATCTGGCAAGGAGCATGCCTTGGGGAACGAGAGGCCACTGCGGCTTTTGAGGAGATGAGGTTCTGGCTGCCAATCATGTCAGACCACGCCAGGCTCATTCGCAATGGATTCGACCTAGCCGCCGACGACGTGTTCCGGTACTCTGATGCCCTTGGGGTGGCCATCGATGGAGTTCTCGCCGCTGTCCGTGAGACTACCCCTCCCTTCCCTCCAGGCCAGGCAGAGTGCTTCATCGCGGAGACAAACCGAGTCGTTGTCCCTCTGCGCGACTTCAAGGCCGCCCTCACTGGGCTGATCGAGAAGTGCCAGATCCGAACTGATAGGCCCGCCGGACTCATCGAGCACGTCCGCCGGGAGGCGGATCTGTACCTTGGGATTGTCAATGGACTAGTCGGAGGCCAGGCGCCCACTCGCGAGGATCTGAAGATCCCCGCTCCCAACTGCCACAAGGCCGAGCCCGCAGCGCTGGCTCCGCGGAGCCTCATTCCCAGCCTGGGCGAAGCAGGAGCACTCGTCTTGACCGACGAGACACTGTTCTTCACCGAGATCAATGGGGAGCATGCAGCCACTCTCAGCATATACTTCAGGCCAGGAACGCAGGATCAACTATCGAAAGATGCGGCCGCAACCGGAGAGGCCATACTTGCCCTGCGCAACCGCATGGCCGAAGCGGTCGAGCGCGGCTCGACCATATGTCAGATGAAAGACCTGCTCTCATCGGCCAGGGAGTTGGTCGTTTCCTGGGCGGGCCAGCTTCAGTCGCTCAAGACGGTCGTCGGGACCTGCGCCGTGCCTACTGGCGAGGTGAACTTCCCGTTCTCCATTCTCGATCACATGCTGAAAGAGGCGGGCTACACGCTGGAACTGCTTGACATGGCTTGCCGCGCGTAGAACTATACTGCCGTGCCGCCTAACTGACGTCCGACCGGCGGAGAGCGGCGGTTCCGCCATTCCTCTGCCGGCCTTCTCTGGCCTGCGAAAGCCGATGCCGGGATGGTATAATGATATGATTCGCGGTATGTCGTGGCTGAACGGGGGCATCTGGATGAAACTGGCGGTGAGGTTCGAAATCGAGTCGGAAGTCAGTGTGCGTGCACTGCTCTCCCTGCTGCTTGCAGCTATTCTCCTCATGTCGACTGCGTCTTCAGCGCCTACGCGCGCCTTTGCCGATGCGCAACCGTCGCCAGCTAAGGATTCCGAGGCGTCGATGGTGCTTGAGAAGATGCTCTCCGCGCAGGCAGATCTGACGTCATTCGAGGCGCCGGCTATGGCCCGTATCACCGTAAACGGAAAGACGGTAATGAGCACACGGATCCACCTCATTGCCAGACGGCCGAATTATGTGGCCGTGAGGTGGCTCGGTGTGACGATACGCCCGCACCGCGGCATCATCTTCGTCGATCCTGAGAAGTTCACCTCTGGTGAGTACAGCCTCTCCGTCGAGGCCTGGCCCACTGACAACAATGGACACTGGATCGTGTCCGCCGCATCCAGAGATGACGCACTGGAGCCGCTTCACTGGAGGCTGACTGTTGACGCACTGACGTGGCTCATCACTCGCGCGGAGGTTACGACCTCTGCAGGCGAGCACTGTGCAATTGAAGCTACATACCGGCGAACTGGTCTGAGAAGGTGGGAACCTGAGTCGATACATGCCGACGGCGCCATGCTGCTCACGGAGTTTCTACCGAGTTTCCTCGTAAGGCTGGTCGCGGGCAACGATGCTGCGGTCGATAGCGCTGTAAGCGCTAGCCTGCAATTCGCCTCGGAGTAAGCTCCACTCTCCCACGCTTCCAGTACAGCAAGGAAAGCGTAGCCGAAGGTGCTACGCTTGGCCTTTCCGCGTGTTGTGAGCCCCTGAGCATCGATCGTGCGATGCCATCAGATCAGCAGCGCGACCGCTAATCCGACAGTCGAGGCAGTTGAGGCAGTCTCGGTGATCTAGGCAGTCTAGAGCACCGATTCCTTTAGTTCTTTCCCTGCTCTGAACACCGGCACTTTCCTGGCGGGGATCCTGATCTCCTCCATGGTCTTGGGGTTTCTGCCCACCCGTGCCTCGCGTGCCTTTACCTCGAAACTCCCAAACCCCACGAGCTGCACTTTCTCGCCGGACTTCAGCTCTTCCTTAATCGTGTCAAACACTGCATCCACGGCCTTGCCGGAGTCCTTCTTCGTCAAGCCCGTCTTTCCGGCGATAGCATCCACCAGGTCGGACTTGGTCATTCGTCTCGCCCCCTTCAAGCACTATGCTTTCCAGTGGCACGCGCCATTATTACCTGAGGCGCAAGGGGGCGGCGCACGTCGTCTACAAGATGATGCAGATCAGTCCGCCGCTGCCCTCGTTCACTATCTTCGTCAGGGTCTCCTGCAGCTTCTCCTGGGCGTTTTCGGGCATGTGGGCGAGCTTCGCTTCTATTCCTTCTTTGATCAGATCCTGCATGGATCTCCCCAGAAACTCTGTCTCCCAGAGCTTTGCGGGGTTCTCTGAGAACTCCTCGGCGATCTCGTGTGCGAACTCTTCACTCTGCTTCTCTGTGCCCATGAGCGGGGTCACTTCGGTTCTTATGTCCGCCCGGATCATGTGTATCGAAGGAGCTGTGGCCTTCAGCCTCACGCCGCATCTGTTGCCCTGCCTGATGATGTCGGGCTCCTCGAACGATATCTCATCGAGGAAGGGCATTACGATCCCGTAGCCCTTGGCTCTCACCTGATCTAGCGCGGTTGATACCTTGTCATACTCGCGCTTGGCGTGAGTTAGATCGCGCATCATGTGGATGACGTCCGAGTCTCCCACAACCGCGAACCCGCTCATCTCCGACATTACCGTGTAGAACAGGGACCGAGGCGCGGTCAGGCCGATCTGCACTCTTCCGGTTCCCATGTCGAGCAGAGTCACCATGGCAGATTCGGTGTTCTCCGCCATGCCCAGCATCTGAACTGCCCGCGACACATCGCGGACCCTTTGTATCGTGGCCACTGCGTCCCTAACGCTTTCGATGAACCCGGCGCGAATTGGATGGGATTCATCCAGCTCAGCCACCCAGTCGGGGAGCCTCACTGAGATCTCCCTGACAGGGAACTCGTGGAGTACGCCCGAGAGAACCTGCATTATCTCCTCGTTCGAGGTGCGAAGGCAGTCGATGGGGATGACCGGGACGTCGTACTCACGCGCCAGCACCTCTCCGAGCCCCCGGGTCTCTTCCGCCTGAGGATGAGTCGAATTCAGGACCACGATGAAGGGCTTGCCGAGTTCCTTGAGTTCTGAGACGACTCTCTGCTCTGCGTCTACGTAGTGCTCCCTCTTAATGTCGGTGATCGATCCATCGGTCGTGACGACCAGGCCTATGGTTGAGTGTTCCTGAATCACTTTCGCGGTTCCGATTTCGGCGGCTCTCTGGAACGAGATCTCATCCTCGAACCAGGGTGTGCGAACCATGCGGGGCGCATTTAGCTCCTCATATCCGAGGGCGCCTGCCACCGAATAGCCCACGCAATCCACCATTCTGACTGACGCTTTGATATTGTCGGC
The DNA here is from genome assembly GCA_034926675.1 of Clostridia bacterium. NCBI lineage: Bacteria > Bacillati > Bacillota > Clostridia > Clostridia bacterium. The sequence continues at coordinate 216,535 of JAYFQW010000001.1, forward strand.
AAACGTGACCTCGACCGCCTCGCCCGGGACGAACTTGGGCTCGGTGGTCATGATGGTCCTCCCGGCCCCGCTCTGTGGCAGCTCGTCTCGGGTGCGCTCTTTCTCGTAGGCGTTCTTTATGTTGGGCAGGACTATGGAGTCCATGAACCTGGAGATGAAGGTGGACTTCCCGGTCCTGACAGGGCCAACCACGCCAATGTAGACGTCGCCCCCGGTGCGCTCCGCAATGTGCTGGAAGATATCAAATCGCTCCATCCATCTGCCCTCCCTCGCATCGAGTCCGGGTGGAGGCGGCCTCGCACCCGAGTGGACGCATGCGGGTTGTACCTGCTGAATGACGCTACATCTATATGAGGCGCGCTGAGAATTATGCGGGGATCACGCGAGCAGTGGCAGCAGACTGGCCATGGCGAGGAGGTCCAGCTCATTGTGGAATACCACAGGACTGATGATGTCCCAATCCCCTGTCCGGACGAACTGCGCGTACATCTGTGGAATGAGACTCCCGGGGACATCGTCAACTCGGGGGTGGTCGAGGATAAGATCCTCTATGGTTGACAGGCGGCAGTTCGGAAGGTGGTTTCTGTATCTGCGCCTTGCGGGGTGGCACAGGTCGACAATGCACGCCGCAATTCGATCATCCTGGCCGTGATAGGCGAGGCGCCTTCGGATGAATGGAATGTCGAACGACTTCCCATTGTATGTGATGATGGCGCGCGCGCAAGCGAGCCTCGCCATCGCCTCGTCGAGCACTGCGGGTTCGTCATCGTATTCGCTGGCGAAGAGCTGGCAGAGCCGAAATCCCTCTTTGCCCGGCAGGAGTAGGCCCACCATGAAAAGGGCGGCTGTGGATGGGAGACCGCAGGTTTCGATATCGAGAAACACGACCTCCTCTGGGCTGCACATCGTGAGAAGCTCCATATCCGGAACTCCGCAGCTTGAGAGTGCGCGACCATCAGCGTTCTCCAGCGCCTCCACGACAAGACGTGCGCGGTCCGCCCACCGCTCATGCTGCACCAGGTCGAAGATGGTGGCATATCCCTCATCCCTCAGCCGTGATTCGGTGATAGGGCCGATCCCGTACACCAGCTGCAGGTTACGGGCGATCGCAGCAATAGGATCGCCATCACCTTTCCGTGGCCCAATCGTCGTGATGTCCTTCTCTATCAGCAGGCACGAGCCGTAAGAATTCTCGACCAGAGCTCCTCCGAAGGAGTTGTCCACTGAAACTGGCCTCCCGACTATATTGTGTATCTGACCCTGAACAGAATCTCAGCCTGCCCGCCTGCAGGCGCCTGTACTGTGAAGAGAGCGAGCCCTCCGCTGCCCTTGGTCCACGTGGACGGGGTGCTCTGGAGCATCGTCCACTCTCCGGGCAGCTCCTCGATATCGATGACTTCAACATCCTGCTGGCCCTGGTTGGTGATCCTGACCTGGTAGGCTTCCTCCCATGAGCTGGACCCCACCTTCTTCTGATCAGTCCGCACCTTCTCGGCCCTGAGCTGGCTCGCCTTTCCCAGCCTCACCAGGAGCTGTGCCGGATGCGGAGATGCAGGCAGCGTGTCCGCGCCGAGCAGGTAGGCAGAACCGTCGCGTGAACGGGAATACACCATCATTTTGCCTGCTGGAAGCGGAAACGGGACCGCGCCGTCCTTGGGGCTGGGTATGTCGAGGGCAAGCATCACCGGTTTCTCTTCCTTCTTCGTTCCAGCAGCATCCGGGATAGTGGCGGCAACTCGATCAACCACGTACACAAGCCGCGCGGGCACATTCTCCGCCCTGAATAGCTGGATATGGGAATATGACCCGGAAGGCATGGGATCCGGCTTGGAGAGGACTTTCACTGTGTTCCCAAGAGCCGCTCCGCCCCGGTAGTCCGCCTTTCCCGGCAGTGCATTTGCTGGGCCTGCCACTAGGGTAAGACGGTCGCAGGAGATGTCGGCTGTAGTCCGATTCGACACGGTGCACCATCCGAGGATCTCGGCCGACTCGTCGGCCGCGCCGAGGAGTGCGCTGTAGGACGCCATCCAGTTGAGCCCGGAGAACGCATAGATGACCCTGAAGGTTGCTGGTCCTTCCGAATCCGACATCACGTTGAACGCCAGTTCCCCATTCGTCGGGTCATATCGCTTCGATACTGCGGCAATGACGCCTTTTCCAGAAACGACCGTGATCTCCGATGCCCCGGAATCCACAGTGCCCGGAATCCCCGTCAGTACTAGCCTGTTGATCCCCGGCGATAGCTGCGTGATGATGCTCCTCACGGCAACCGCCTGCCCGGATTCGTAGGCGGCTACCCAATCTGCAGGGATAGCGTCGGGAGTAGCTGCGCTCTCCCGCGCGGCCCCGGCCGCCGCTCCTTGCGCCGAATCCGGTGCGCTTCCTCCGGCGAGGAGAGTTCCTGCTGGCAGACCGAGGATGATGAGTGCAGCGACGAGCGCAACTGCCAGATTGCGGGCGTTCCGCACCATAGCATGCATTTGGCGATCAACCTCCCCTCCCCTACTTCAACTCCGCTGCCGCTGGTTCCTGCGAAGGCACTGCGCGAATCGGAGCATCGCAAATTCCACTTGATGCCTGATCAGTCCACCCTGCAGATACACAGTATACGGAGGCCGCAGGGGCGCATCGGCCGACAGCTCGATGGAGGCGCCCTGGGTGAAGGCGCCAGCCGCCATGATCACCTGGTCGTCGTAGCCGGGCATCGGCGCAGGCTCGGGGGTGACTCCGGAATCGATCGGCGAGCTCTGCTGGACCGCTCGGCAGAAGGCTGATAGATTGTCCGGGCTTCCGAGTTTCACAGCGAGAACGATGTCGTGCCTCTGCTCTCCGGGCATCGGAGACACTTCGAACCCGAGCCGGGAGAGGAATGCGCCTGCGAAGATGGATCCTGCCAGGGCCTCTCCGGTTATCAGCGGCGCGAGGAAAAGCCCGAGGGCGAGATCTCTGGTGAACCCCAGGCTCGGCCCGCAGTGTGACCCGAGGCCAGGGGCATTGAGCCTCTCCGCAGCCATCTCAACGTAATCCCGCTTGCCGACAATGTATCCGCCGCATGGTGCGACGCCTCCGCCTGCATTCTTTATGAGTGATCCTGCGGCGATGTCGGCCCCAACTGCAGTTGGCTCCATGTCCTCTGTAAACTCCCCGTAGCAGTTGTCGACGAACACGATAGCCTCAGGGTTCGCAGCCTTGACGCAACTGCAGATCTCCCTGATATCGTCCACTGACAGGGAGCGCCTCCATGAGTAGCCCCTTGACCGCTGAACCAGTACGAGCCTTGCGGCTTCCGAGGCCCTGGCGATTCCAGGCAGATCGGGACCGCCATCCTCCGCCGGCGCCGCTTCTCGATACCCTACGCCGAACTCAGCGAGGGACCCCCGGTGCACCCGGGCGCCGCAACCTATCACAGTGGTCATGGTGTCGTACGGCGCGCCGCACGCAGAGACCATCGTGTCGCCTGGCCTGAGGATGCCGAAAAGCACGCAGGAGAGGGCGTGGGTCCCCGATGCCATCTGCATTCGGACGAGGGCGGCCTCAGCCCCGAATGCAGCAGCGAACGCGTTTTCGAGCCTCTCGCGCCCGACGTCGTCGTACCCGTAGCCTGTTGCACCCCCGAAGTGATGTTCACCAAGGCCAGCGACTGCGAACGCCTGCAGCACCTTGCCTGTGTTCATCCTCGATATCTCATCTACTGCCGCAACATCCCCCGCGATACCAGCCCTAACCTCCCTGGCGAGATCCAGCAGGTCTGGGTCGACTCCTAGTGCCTGTCCGATCTGTGCGTCAAAGCCCTTCATCGAGTTTGTAGTCCACCTCTTCCAGCCAGCCGCCGAGAATCGTTATTATCTCATCTGCTATCTCATTGGGGCAGGAGGAACCATCGACATCCAGCCAGTGGATGTCCCTGTTCTTCCTGAACCATGTCATCTGGCGTTTTGCGTACTTTCGGGTCTCCGATTTGACTGTTTCCACTGCTTCGTCAAGGCCCTCCCGCCCATCAAGGAACGCCGCCAGTTCCTTGTATCCGATGGCCTGAAGTGCGGTGAACCTTTCCTCGCAGCCTCGGGCGACAAGCGCGCGGACCTCGTCGAGAAGGCCCGCATCGATCATATCATCGACTCTTGCGTCTATCCTCTCGTTGAGGAGGTCCCTGTTCATCCTGAGTCCGAACTGCCTGACGTCGAATTCGGATTCCCCTTCGTGCAGGCGCTGCAACTCGGTTATGGGTGTGCCCGTAACCTCATACACCTCAAGCGCTCGCACCATTCGGCGGAGATCGTTCGGGTGTATGCGCGCGGCCGCGGCTGGATCCACCTCGGAGAGCCTGCTGTAGAGAACGGCGTTCCCCACAGCTGCAGCTTCCTGCTCCAGTTTGGCCCTGATCTGTTCATTGCGGCCTTCATCAGGGAAGAGAAAACCACGGACCGTGGCATCGACATACAGGCCTGTGCCTCCCACCATGATGGGCATCCGCCCCTCAGACCATATCTCACGTATCGCAGCGCGCGCGAGTTCCTGATACCGCGCCACGCAGAACAGCTCGTTAGGGTCTGCCACATCGATCAGGCGATGCTTCACGCATCCCTGTTCCGCCGGGGTTGGCTTCGCAGTTCCGATGTCCATACCCCGGTAGACTTGCATGGAATCAGCGGAGATGATCTCTCCTCGAAGCTTGGGAGCGAGCGCGAGCCCAACCGCGGATTTTCCGACTGCAGTAGGCCCCACAATGGTTATGAGAGGAGGTCGGTGTGCTCCTGCGTTCATCTGTGCCCTCCCACAGCGTCTACATGGATGATGCCATATTCCACGCTGCTCTTTCGTCCTCCCGAACGCTCTGTGATTCCGAGCCTTGCCAGTTCTCCTCCATAGTGGCGATCCTTCACGACCACTCTTCTCCTCGCCACCCGAACCGCCTCGTTCAACGCCTGCGGGGAAAGGTTTCCCGCATGGGCCCACGCGCGGAGAGGCGCTATTCCAGGCGACGCTGTGACGGGAGACCTGAACATGGGGTCGAAGTAGACCACATCAAAGCTGCCGCCGCCAGACTCACTAAGGTAGTGCTCGTGTAGGCCGCACTCCGCCTCAATTCGCCCCATGGCTGCAAGGACATCTTCCTCGGCATCGGAGTAATCCATGAGACCTTCCCGCACGAGCACGGCAAGGACGGGGCTTGCCTCGATTCCCAGCACATGCCCGCTTGGGCCCACCACCCAAGATGAGACTACCGCATCTGACGCCAGGCCCAGGGTGCAATCGAGGACCGTGTCTCCAGGCACAAGACCCATCGCATCTACCATCGGGTCCCGCCCGCCAGATGCGAGTCGTCGTATCCTCATGAGCGCCATCCCTGGATGAAAGAACAGGCGTCCGGTCTCTGCGCCGTCGGGGGCCAGAGACACCAGACTTGTCCTGCCAGCCTCCACCACGACTATGGCCTCGATTGCCCCGTCGGCAGCTGCGCCCGCCGCCACCTCTGGCAGAGAACGTCCGAGGCGCTCGGAATAGGTCGCACCGAGAAGCGAGGCGAGATGCTGTGCGTGGGCCGCCTCCCGATCTCCCGCGCGCATCGATGTGGTCACGGCGATTCCGCCTGCACCTGTCACTTCCGTCCAAAACTCCTCGCCAGATCGTCTCCCTGGATAACCACGACGATCGGCCGTCCATGAGGGCATCTGTATGGATCGCTCGTCCGGAACAGCCTCTCCAGTAGGGACTCCATCTCCTCTGGGCGCAGACGCCCTCCGGCCTTCACTGCGGCCTTGCACGCCAGGGATATGGCTATATGGTCGGCCATTGACACTGGATCTGATCCAGGCGGCGCAGCGACTATCCCTTCCACCGCGGCCGCCAGTGCGTCCTCCGGCGCCACATCCTCACTGTGGGTCGGCACTCCCCTCACCACGATGGAGTTGACTCCGAACACATCAACATCGAAACCCATCTTCGATAGGGTGGCGAGGTTATCCGCGATGAGTTGAGCGTCGGCTGCAGATAGCTCCACAACCGCAGGCGCCAGCAGAAGCTGAGATGACGGGGTTCCCATCGCGTACTCCTGCCTGAACTGGTCTACAAGGATCCTCTCATGGGCAACATGCTGGTCCACGATGACCAGGCCGTTGGTTGACTCGGCGAGGATGTAAGTGTCAGACAACTGCCCGATGATCCTCACTGGAACAACTGCGGCCCCAACTGCAGCTTCAACCGCAGGCTCGGGGGCACTGGAATCTCTCTGACTTGCTCCATCAAAGGCCGCGCTGGCCAGATCTCGACCACCCGCGTACCGCACTGGATTCGCAGTGCCGGGGTATCCCCACGGCTCTCGCGCCCATCCGAAGCGGTCGTCCGCGATCACAGCTGCCGGAGCCTCTGCCAGCGCCTCTGGCTGTATCTCCGCGGCGCCGGCGCCGCCTCGAAGCGCTGCCGACACCGCGTTGTACACTGCAGAGTAAACCTGGGAATCAGCCGCAAAACGCACTTCGCTCTTGGCAGGGTGGACGTTCACGTCAACCATAGACGGGTCCACCTCTATCGATAGCACCACCGGTGCGTGTTTGCCTGGGGGGACCGTTCTATCGTAGGCGCGGTCTATGGCTGCCCAGGCGGTTTTCGACGACACCGGCCTGCCATTGACGAAGATCTGCTGCACATCCCGTGCTGACTTGGCGAACTTGGCTGGTCCGATGAAACCCCTCACAGATATTCCCTGCTGGCTTCGGTCGATAGGCGCCATGGCTTTCGCTAGGTCAATGCCGAGAACCGACACAATGGCCTCTCGAAGGCTGCCTCCACGAGGAGTTGTGAAGACCGTCTTTCCGCCGACACTCAGCGAAACCGATGCCTCAGGATGGGCAAGGGCAAGCCTTCCCGCCACATCGATAACTCTCCTGGTCTCGGAAGCGATAGACCTGAGATACTTGAGCCTGGCAGGGGTGTTGAAGAAAAGGTCGCGGACTGTCACTGTGGTTCCTCGGGGCGCTCCAACTGGAGATGGCTTGCCGACAAGGCCGCCCTCAGCAGTAACCATCGTTCCCTCGGCCGCTTCCTGTTCCCTTGTGATTAACACAACACGGGCCACAGACGCAATGCTGGGCAATGCCTCTCCTCGAAAGCCCAGGGTGCCGATGGAGAACAGGTCCTCGGCGGCAGAGATCTTGCTCGTGGCATGCCTTTCGAAGGCCCGCTGGGCATCCTCGGGGCTCATGCCGCACCCATCGTCAGTCACTGAAATCTGCTCTAGGCCCCCGCCGAGCACATCAATCTGAATGCTCGCCGCGCCTGCATCAATCGAATTCTCGGCGAGTTCTTTCAACACAGAGGCAGGCCTCTCCACGACCTCTCCAGCGGCGATCTTGTTGGCGATATCCTGTGACAGCAAGATTATTCGCACGCCGATCACTCCTCAACCATGGCCTTGAGCTCGTAAACCAGGTCCAGGGCCTCTCTTGCGGCAAGCCCGTCCGGATCCACATCCCGCAGACGCTCATACACCTTGGGCGCCCACGCGGCGATGTCGGAGGCAGTATTCGACTGAGCTTCCAGGCCTGCGACAGGCGGCTCAGCCGCCCAGCCGAAAAGGGTCATCTGGCGTCCTCCTGAGGGCTGGATGCTCTCGAGATCCTTCAGAATCTGCTGCGCGCGGCGGATCACTTCGCGCGGAAGCCCGGCCATCCTGGCCACATTCAGGCCGTAGCTCTTGTCGACCGATCCGCGGGCGAGCCTGTAGAGGAATGTGAGTTCGCCGCCGCGTTCCACCGCTCCCACGTGGTAGTTGCGGGCGTAGGGAAGCCTCTCCTCAAGCGCGGCCAACTCATGATAGTGGGTAGTGAACATTGTGCGCGCGCCGACCTGGTCGTGTATCCACTCCGCCACTGCCCACGCCAGGGCCATTCCATCGTATGTGCTGGTCCCACGGCCCAATTCGTCCATGAGGATCAGGCTCTGCCCTGTGGCCGTATTCAGAACTGTGGCTACTTCGAGAAGCTCCACCATGAAACTGCTCTTGCCGGAGCTGATGTCATCGTAGGATCCGGTGCGGTAGTAGATCGCGTCGCACACTCCGACCTGCGCCTCTCGGGCTGGCACGAACGATCCAACCTGCGCCATGAGGGTTATGAGTCCGACAGTTGCGAGCACCGTAGATTTCCCGGCCATGTTGGGGCCTGTTATGATTACCAGCCGGGCATCATCACACGCCATATCGATATCACTGGGAACGTAACGCGATGGGCCGATCACTTTCTCGAGCACCGGATGCCGGGCCTCCCGAATCACCGTGGCAAGGCCCGAATCCACCTGCGGTCTCACATACCCCATCGCCCTTGCATCCTCCGCAAAGCACGCAAGCACGTCTAGCTGGGCAATTGCCCGGGCGGTCTCCAGCATTCTTGGCAGATAGCGAGAGACGTCCTCAAGCACCTGCCTGTAGATGGCAGATTCCAGACGCACCAGCCTCTCCTCGGCGCCGAGGATTTTCGACTCGAGCTCCTTCAGAGCTGGGGTGATGAATCTCTCGGCATTGGCCAGAGTCTGCTTGCGGATGTAGTCGTCCGGCGCCAGGTGGGCATTGGCATGACTAATCTCGATGTAGTACCCAAATACGGAGTTGAAGCCCACCTTGAGAGATTTGACCCCTGTCCTGGCCTTCTCCTGAGCCTCCAGCTTCAGCAGCCATTCCTTGCCCTCGGTGGAGGCCTTCCGCAGTTCGTCCACTTCCTCGTCGTATCCACTGCGTATCACGCCGCCCTCGGAGGGTGAGGATTTCGCGCTTTCCTGTATCGATTCGCGGATCCTTGCGGATGCCTCCGGCACCGAATCCAGCTCGTCGCGGAGGGTTTGAACGCGTTTGGACGATGCCTTGCCAAGAAGGTGCGCAAGGCCCGCCGCAGCGTCCAACGAGGCCGCCAGCCCAATCAGATCTCTCGGCCCGGCTGTGAGGCAGCCTATCCTGCCGCAGGTTCGCTCCAGATCATGTATTCTGGACATCGCGGCGCGCACATCGCCTCTGAGGATCACGTCTGCCGCAAGCTCCTCCACGGCGTCGAGCCTCTCATTGATCTCACGAACCGAGACCGACGGCCGCTCAAGCCACGCCCGGATCAGCCGTCCACCCATGGCTGTGCTGGTGTTGTCGATCACCGGAAGCAGCCCGCGCTCCCGTCCGAAGAGATCCAGAGCCTTCCTGGCAGGAGTATCGAGTCGCATGAACTCGCCGAGATGGTATGTGCGCATCCTGGAGATCTGGGGAACAGATGTCATCTGGGTCTCCCGGATGTACGACACGAGCGCGCCTGCGGCCCTCACTGCGAGTTCCATGCCTGCGCAGCCGAAACCATCAAGTGATGCCGTTCCGAACTGAGATAGCAACGTAGACTTGGCCCTCGATAGGTCGAAATCGGTTAGCGGGCGAGAGAAGGCTGTGGAATTCGCTGGTATCGTAGGCAACCCTGCGTTGCCCTGGGCGCCGCATTCCCCCATGTCAGCAGGGTATATGCACTCACTTGGACCTATCCTCTCGATCTCGTCGGCGATAAGCTTCATTGCATCAGGCCCATCCACCTGTGTCGCCGATAGCTCCCCTGTGGATGCGTCGCATGCAGCAAGCCCTGCGCCGGAGCCGCCTGTCACTGTGAGCACCGCCACGAGGAAGTTGTTCCGCCTCGGATCCACCTGCTCTGTGAGAGTGCCAGGGGTCACGACTCTCACGATGTCGCGGCGCACAAGCCCCTTCGCGAGCTTCGGATCCTCCATCTGATCGGCAACTGCCACCCTGTGCCCATTCTGCACCAGGGTGGCGATGTAGGAGTCAACTGCATGGTGAGGCACTCCACACATGGGCATCTTGTTGCCTGGGCCGGCCTCACGGGATGTGAGAACGATTCCCAGCTCGCGGCTGCCTATCTTGGCGTCATCGCCGAACATCTCGTAGAAATCGCCGAGTCGGAAAAGCAGGATTGCATCCGACTGCTTCTGTTTCAGCTCTGCGTATTGTTCAATCATGGGAGTAGGCTTCGACATCAACCAGCTCCCCCGATCTCCTCGGCGTGGAGAGTCCAGGTGTGTGGCTCTGTAACCCGGACCATCGCGAGATCGCCGGGCGCCAGTGGCGCACTTGCCCGCCAGTGAACCATCTTGTTTGTCCTTGTCCGCCCGGACATCACTTCCGGATCTCGCTCGGACGGCCCCTCTGCCATGACCTCCACGGTCTGGCCGAGGAGGGAGGAGTTGACCTCATCTGCGTTCCTGTTCACAAGCTCAATGAGCCTGTATATCCGACTGTGCTTCACATCCTCGTCCACCTGATCCGCCATACGGGCAGCACTGGTGCCCTCTCGCGGAGAGTAGATGAAAGTGAACGCAGCATCGAATCTTGCTTGGTCCACAATCCTCAGGGTGTCCTGGAAATCCTCCTCGGTTTCGCCTGGGAAGCCGACCATGATATCGGTTGTTATCGATGCCCCGGGGATGGCCTTTCTGATCCGGGTGAGCAGGGAGAGATACTGTTCAGCCGTGTATCCCCGGTTCATCTGGGCCAGGACTCTGTTGCTCCCCGCCTGAAGAGGCAGGTGGAAATGCTCGCACACCTTGCTGCAGGATGAGCAGGCTTCAATCATCTTGTCGGTGAAATCACGAGGGTGCGACGTAGTGAATCTGATCCTGGTTATCCCGTCCACATCGTTCACGGCTCGGAGCAGGTCCGCAAAATCAGGCGCAGCTCCGCGCTCCGATCCTAGGCCCTTGCCGTAGGAATTCACGTTCTGACCCAGGAGCGTTGCCTCGCGATATCCATCACGAGCGAGTGCCCGGACCTCCTCCACCACATCCCGCAGCCGCCTGCTTCGTTCTCTGCCTCGTACATACGGCACTATGCAGTAAGTGCAGAAGTTGTCGCATCCGTAGGTGATATTCACGAAGGCCTTGTGCCCGAAAGCGCGGAGCGCAGGAAGGCCTTCGGCGATCTCGCCAGGGTCATCCCACACCTCGATGACCCGCTCCCCCGCCGCCACTCGCTGTAGGAGTTCCGGGAGGCGGTGGATGTTGTGGGTCCCGAACACAAGATCCACCCACGGCATCTTCTCAAGTATCATGTTGCGCACGTGCTGCTCCTGAACCATGCATCCGCATATCCCAACGATCATCCCGGGCTTCTTCTCGCGCAGCCGCTTCATGTCGCCGAGATTGCCGATCGCCCGGTTCTCGGCGTTCTCCCGGACACAGCAGGTGACGAATATGACTACGTCGGCCTCGTTGGTGGACCTCGCTTGCGAGTAGCCCATTCCCGCAAGAAGGCCCAAGATCGTTTCCGAGTCCCTCTCATTCATCTGGCATCCGAAGGCCACTACCTTCGCACTTCTCCCGATCTGCTTCATGCTTTACAGAGGCACCTCCGAGCATTGGATGAACACTGGATCCGCATAGCGCGGACTGGTTATGACGCAAGAAAGAAGGCTGCCGCCGCGGCCACGAACACCGCAGGGAGCATGTTCCCAATCCTGAATCTGGCGCGCATGGCCAGGTTCCATCCGATTCCGAGCACCAGTATGCCCCCTACCGCGGTCATCTCACGCAGCACTGGGTCTGTCATCAGCGGCTTGACTGTTCCAGCCAGCATGGTAATCGCTCCCTGGTACAGAAGGATCGGCAGAGCTGAGAATCCCACTCCTAGTCCGAGAGAGGACGCATACGCGCAAGACGTAATCCCGTCCATCAGGGATTTCGTGGCGAGCACCGACCAGTCCCCGGTCAGGCCATCCTGGATGGCGCCCATGACCGCCATGGGTCCCACACAGTAGAGCAAGCTGGACGCCACAAATGCCTGGGTGAAGGTGGCCCCTGCTGCGTCTGGAGCAATCCGCTTCAGCCGCTGCCCCAGGCCATCGAGGCGTCGCTCGATATCTATCAGCGATCCGATTACGGTTCCCACTGCCAGCGATACTAGGACGAGAACTGGGTTCTCGGTCCCTCCGGCCATTCTCAGCCCCAGGAAGACGGTGAACAGCCCGACCCCCTGCATGACCGTGTCGGAGATCGCCTCCGGAAGCCTCCGCCCTACGATGAGCCCTGCAAGGCTTCCTGCGATTATCGCGCCAGCGTTAACAAATGTTCCAACCACGGATTTGTCCCCCCGCAGCGTGCGTTCGCATTGTGCTATCGTGCGAGAGCCTCCAGCACCTCTCCAAAGGCAGGTTTCGGATCAGACGCGACCAGCGAGACCGACGCCCGCTTTTCCACTCCATCACGAACCTTGTCGAACTTCGCGAGGTCCCCCATCAGAAGGCCTCCAACAAGCTTGTCTCCATCGAAGACGAGCTTGCGATAGACGCCCCGGCCCGCAGCATCATCATCGGTTATTGCTGTTGTTCCGACGCCGCCCTGGACTTCGCCTATGGTGAAGATCTTCGTTCCCATCACCATGAGCGTATAGGAGGGCGGAACGGGCTTGTACTCCTCTGCAGCGCCTGCCGCATTCGCGCCTGCGACGCGGCCCTGAGCCATGGCAACTCCCCACGTGCCGCCAGGAGAACCCTCAAGCTCAGCAACATCGCCGGCAGCGTACACCCACGGAACGGAGGAACGCATCGATCTGTCGACGGCAATTCCCCTGTTCGCGCTGAGCCCGGCCGCTTTCGCAAGGCTCAGGTTCGCCCTCACTCCAGTGGAGAACAGCACCATTGCTCCAGGCACTTCCTGCCCGGTGTTCAACCTGACTCCGGTTGAGGCGATAGCCTCCGACACAGCCGAAAGGTGAAGTGTGATGCCTGCGGACGTCACCCTGTCTTCGAGCACGGAGGATCCCTTTTCATCAAGGACCCGCGACAGCAACCTGGGTCCGTTATCTAGTAGGTGCACCGCCACGCCAAGCCTCGAGACGGCCCACGCAGCCTCAAGGCCCAGTGGACCCGCTCCTATCACGCATGCTGACGATGCCGATCTGCACGCTTCAGTGATGGCCCTGGCATCAGCTATGGATCGCAGAGAGAAGACCAGCCCCCGGTCGAGCCCTGGGAGCGGCGGCACGAACGGGCTGCTTCCACAGGCGATTACCACCGCGTCAGCGGAGATCTGGGATCCATCATCTAGCAGTAAGGTCTTGTCGGCTATCTTAAGCTCAACGACGGATCGTCCCAGGATGGTATGCACTTGATTGGACTCGTACCATGAAGCGCGCTTGACCGCGATCTGCTCAGCAGAGATCTCAGACCCGAGGAGATGGGAAAGGCGCGGGCGGTAGTAGGCGAGGTAAGGCTCTGAACCCACCACCGTCACAGGGACAGCAGAATCCACAGAGCGTATGCCCTCCACTGCTGAAAGGCCGGCCACTCCCAGTCCGATAACGACTATGCCTGGTCTTGCAGGTTCACTCATGCCACAACCTCCTGCATGAACGCCTTTATGGATATTATACCATCGCCGTGGTCAAAGCGAAACGAGCTGGGCCGCATGGAACAGCGGCCCAGCATGACGACGGCAGCATTCCTAAGATTATTTGAACATGAAGAACAGGACCACGCCAACCACGACCAGAGCAAGCCACCACCACCAGGGGAACCCCCAGATGAACCCGGCGTGCCTGACACCTGCCAACTCTTCTGCCATTGGCAATCCCCCTTTCGGATCAGAACCACCACTCGATGAAGAGGAACACGATGAGGAGCAGGAACAGGGGCAACAGGCGCCCGACGCCAGTCTGGGAGGAGAAGATCTCGTCAAGTTTCATTCTCCCACCTCCGATGAGCTGTTCATTGATCGCACTTGTTGTCTTCTGGCGGCGCCTCCGCACCGAGCACATCCGCGAGTTTAGGCAGGATATTGGAGCGCATGCCCTCCTCTGCCAGGGAACCGAGCATTGCTGCGAAATTCGGGTCGGCTGCGGCCCTCGCCATCATGCTCTGAAGCAACTTGGTCACATCCTCCGGTCGAGGCGCGCCCTGATGCTGACCCTGATTCCCCTTGGCCTTTCCGAGATCGTCGGTGGGTGCGCCTGTGAAATCAAACATGTTATCTACCGCCTTCGCCACAGTCTTGGGATCCAACTCCATGTTGGCAAGATTCGAAAGAAACGCCAGAGGCCTATCTCCGCCCACTCCACGCCTCTTCTTCATGACACCCCCGAGGGAGTCGAAGATCGTTATGAGATTGACGGAACCCAGAAGATCATCCACGGCCGCCTGCCCGCGACTGCTCAGGAACGGGCGGAGCGCTCGCATCAGCCCCACGCTCTCGGGGTCAGTCGGTACTCTCATTGAATCACCCCCAATTCCTCACGGTCCGAGCACGCGCTTCTTCGACACCCTGGCCAGCGCAGCCGAGACGTTGATGATCCCAGCTCCCTGTTCATCAGAGGATGCTCCATCCAGCCTATCTGCACTGGACTGCAGTATCGACTTGATGTCCGACGGTGAGAGGCTGGAATCCGCCTCCAGCAGCAGCGCAACCGCCCCGGCGACGTGCGGAGAGGCCATGGAGGTGCCCGAACTCCGCCGGTACTTCCTTCCCGGCCATGTGGAGAGAATGTCGACGCCAGGCGCGCATAGAGCCACTTCCCTTCCCCGGCTGGAGAAGTCCGCGATTCCATCATCCTTATTCGTGGCCGTGACCGCGATGGTCTCGACGTACTTCGCCGGATACCCCACACTGTTCGCAGTGGGTCCCTCATTTCCGGCTGCGCACACCATGCTCATCCCAGCCCGCCTCGCGTTCTGGATTCCATCCCGGAAGGTCTGGTTCTCCTTGCTCGAACTCAAGCTCATGTTGACGACCTTGATGCCCTTGTCGAGACACCACCCGATGCCCTCGATGAGTGTTGACAGCTTCCCGGAACCCTTACTATCGAGGACCTTCACCGCATACACAGAGGCCTTGGGCGCCACGCCCGTTATGCCAATCCCGTTATGCAGGGCAGCGATGGTGCCAATCACGTGAGTTCCGTGACCATTGTCATCCCTCGCCGAAATCGCCCCGGATAGAAGAGTGTGATTAGCCTTGATATTCCCTGCCAAATCCGGGTGGGTCTGATCCACGCCAGTGTCCAGCACCGCCACCTTCACGCCACGACCGCTCTTATCCACGCCTTCCAGATGGATGCGAGCCACTCCCCAGGGGATATCCTCGCGAGTCCTGGGACCCCACGCCAGTGAGCCGAGCTCATACACCATCTCGATATCCAGGTCGTCATCGACCCTCACAACGCCGGCCCTTTTCGAGGCCAGCGACTCCACATCACCAGATTCGTCCTCATCAACCAGCACAACCATGCCGTGGACCAGCGGGAGTTCACGCAGTATGTGCCCCCTGCAGTTTTCGAGGATGCCAAACCACTCATCGCGGCGCGCCTTCTCGTCGAAGATCACGATCTTTTGATGCCTGGGCTTTCCGTCCGGAGAAGTCCTGTAAGGCTCGCGCGGAGTCTCCTGCCGTCGCCTGGACCCGAACATAACCTCACCTCCCAATGGACTCTATCGAGGAGGCTCACCACGACCTGGAATCAGCCTCACCTCGGGCGGCATCCCGACCGACGCATCATCCGTTTCTTTTCCGTCATCTGCAGTAAGCCACATGCTGGCCAGGAGCGCACCCATGACGAGTATGTCGGTAATGAACCCCCTACTCGACGCCTCCTCCATAACCGCGTCCCCCCTTTTCACGCAGAGCGCCGTAACCTCAGAGCGCTATAGATTATGACTTTGGAACACCTATGGTTACGGTGAAGCTCCGCTTTTTCGGAAGCGAGCAATGAAGGCGGACGGAGGGCCGCGATTACCTGACCCGGGTATCTTGGATGAACTGCTCAGAGGTGGTATAATCGCGCTGTGGGGGCTTGAATGATACCCCTAGTTGCAGAAAGGAGGCGTAGTACATGAGGAAGTCTCTGGCGCTGATCGGAGTCGTTGCCATTCTGGCTGTCGCAGCGGCCTCCATCGCAGTGTTCGCAGCGGAACCCATGCCTGGGCTCGGCAGCGCGGCTGATGTCAACCCCAACGGGTGTGTTGACTGCCACAAGAAGACAGCGGATGGCAAGGACTACTCGCTGCCTGCCGAGATTAAGAACCTTAAGAAACACCCCAAGGCTTCGGATTCGATGCTGTCAACGCTCAAGGGGTGCTACACCTGCCACGCGAAGCGGGCAGACCTGGGCGGACTGATGCACGCCGCTCATCTTACAGGCAAGGACAACTCGTTCATCAAGGCATATGATGGAAGCTGCACTCACTGCCACAGCGTGAATGCTGCGACCGGTGCAATCAGCATAAAGGGCAAGTAGGGCCGAATTCGAGCCCACGCCGGGCTGGAGGAGCCGCGGATCCGGATTCCGGATCGCGATGGATTCCCGGCCAGTGTTGGACAAGCAGATGGCGCAATCGGGTGGGAGGGGGCGTCTAGCCCCCGTCCTCCCACACCACCGTACGTGCCGTTCGGCATACGGCGGTTCATGAAACCTTAGGAATTCTGCGCGTAGAGATCCGTCAAGCTCAGAAGCCCTTGGTTGCGCCAGTGGGCGATGCCGAGGGCTTTGTTCACCTGCGGAGTGTTAGCGAGTCGCCAGTATGCTTTACGCGACCCG